>JBBSJZ010000001.1:0-48466 GCA_038256795.1 Pirellulales bacterium
TCCTGCAACGCGAAATTGCGGCTTGGTCAGCCGATGTCAACAACAATCAGCGCGGCGTCGACTGGCAAATGAAAATCGACGACGCTCGGAACAAACTAAAATCCGTCTACCCTAAAATTCAATGCTGACAAAGCACTAGTAGTCTTTCAGTCTTGAATTTTAGGGTGAGCCGTTATGGCCTAGCCACGGGCCGCCAAAAAGTTGGGCTTGTGGGGAATGTGGCTTGCGCAGTTTTCATCCCCAGAGGGATCGCAGAAATTAGCCGGTGGCTGAGCGAAGTGACACCACCGGATTGCAGCGGCGAATCCATTCCTGATCCTGAACGGATCAAAGACCCAGCACCGAATCTGCGACCGCTTCGCGGTCGGCAGGTCCATTTGCTTTTCATCCGGATAGAAAGCGGAAGGAAATTGCGACCCGCAAGAACCCATTGAGGAGACTTGAGTCGATCATCGATATTTCAACACAATTTTGTCGTTTCGAGTGATGCAATCGGCATCTCTTGCCGATCTAACCAAAGTCGCTTGTGGGGGGATACTCAAACGACGTCCGCTCGACGCGTTTCACGACGCCGTGGTTCGACGTCACCATCATGCCCACGATGAATGCACCCTCAGCTCGCAATCGCAACACGACGCATCGTCGGCTCCCCGCCGTCGTGTCTGGTCGGCTGTTGTCTTGTTTTGCCGTGGCAAGCTTGCTGCAAGTCGGGTGTGTCGCACTCAACATTCCTAGCGAGCGCCATCAGGATCCCAGTGATCGCGGTGGTGTCTTTGGCGATTGGGCAAATCCCGCGCGTCCCGGCCGAGTGCTCAAGGAGATCGTCATCGGTCCCGATGCTGAGCCGGGCATGGGCTGCTGTGACAGCCAACATCTAGGCGATGTTCCGTTGCTCGACGACGGTTCTTTCCACGATGGTTTCGAAGGTGATTTCGGCGGTGAGGTCGCTCCACCACCGCCGGAGGTACCGTGGCCGAAGTACCATCCACTGCCGACTCGCCCCGTCTTTGGTGGCACGGCACCCCGCCAGTAACGCTTGCGGCACGCTCATCGTCACGAGCGAAGCGGCGTTCCCTGTCAAGCCTGGTAAACCTTGCGGCGCTTCCTCTTGAGCGTCATGCCAACAGGTCGATTGTTCCGATGCAAACATCCGTGCCGGATACTCCGGTACTTGGATCACCGAGTCGTTTTCGGCTCTGGTGCGGAAAAGAAGTTGAGCTGCCGTGGCTTAACGACTCAGGTGGTTCCGAATTGCTTCGGTGGTGCGGGGATCTATGCGACCGACCAACATGTTTATCCCGAGCTTGGGCCGATATCTCGCGGCTGGCCTGATCGCCAGTTCGTTGCTTCACGGCTCCAGTGTCTCGGCACAGACGTCCAGCCGCAGCGTTTCGGCTAGCCGTGAAACCGCGACCGTGAAGGCGATCCGCCGCGCCGGTCCCGCCGTGATTAACATCCACGGCCAGAAAACGGTCCGAGCGTCCGCAGCCGGTATGGCTGGTGCGGGCGGTCCCGATTCGTTTCGCCAAGTCAATGGTATGGGCACGGGCGTCGTCATTGACCCTCGTGGTTACGTGATTACGAACTATCACGTGGTCGAAGACGTCGAAGACATTCGCGTCACGCTGCAAAACGGCGAGACCACGAGCGCAAAACTCATTGCCGCTCGCATGCGAAACGATTTGGCACTCGTCAAAGTGGATGTGACAGATCCGCTACCGACGATCCCGCGGGGCACGAGCAGCGACTTGATGGTCGGTGAAAGCGTGATCGCGATCGGCAATGCCTACGGCTATGTCCATACCAGCACCGAAGGCATCATCAGTGCCCTGCATCGTGACGTGCCCGTCAACGAACAGCAGGAGTACCAAGATCTCATCCAGATCAGTGCCGGTATCAATCCCGGCAACTCCGGCGGTCCCCTGCTCAACATTGATGGCGAGATCATCGGCATCAACGTGGCGGTTCGTGTCGGTGCCCAGCAAATCGCGTTTGCGATTCCGATTGACCAAGTCGTCGAGATCGTGACCGAGATGATTGAGGAACACAACGAAGAACGTTTCGTCACCGGTTTGCAAACTGACGGCGGACCGCGTGACGGAGACGGCGTCGTCGTTGCCAATGTTGCCGCTAGCAGCCTCGCCGCACGGGATGGGTTGAAGCCGGGTGACCGCGTCGTCCGCGTCGGTTCGCAACCGATCGACGATCGACTCGACTTTGCTTTGGCGGTACTGAACTCGCGAGTTGGCGATCCACTGAACATCGAAATCCAGCGTGACGGAGAGCGTTTCAGTGTCGCAATGCAAACTGAAAACGCGCGTCCGTCTTCATCGGGCAATGAACTCGCTTGGAAGGTGATCGGCATTCAAGCCAAGCCGGTACCCGACGCTTCGATTCGGCGAATGAATGCACGCATGAAAACGGAGCACGCCGGCGGTTTGATCATTACCGCCGTCCGCCCAGGTTCTGCTGCGAGCTACCAAGGGATCCAACCCGGAGACGTGTTGCTGGGCATCCATGGCTGGCAAACTTCATCGATGAACGATCTTGTCGGCATCCTCGAGCACCCGGAAATCAAGAGCGGTCCAAAGACGCGTTTTTACATCGTGCGTCAAGAACAAACGTTGTCGGGCCAGTTGCAACTCGCCGCCCAGTCCGGTAATTCGGACCGTCGCTAGCGGCACACGAGTTCACTCAAACAAGCGAACGTCCCGGGGCAAGCTCGCCCATGCTTACCGCAGCATCCGAGCTTGCCGACCCAGCCGGGACGTTCGCCCTTTTTTACTTCGTCCGAAACGGCTCGCTGAGCACGATACTCTCGACTATATCTCGCAGACCGATCGCGCTCGCGGCCTCGTCAATGCAAGGACGATCGCTGGACACGACTTGGCGGCCCATCGCATAGGCAAGCATCTTCTGAGCCAGTGCTCGCGAAAATTGTGGTTGTCGCTCGACCAAGATTGCTTTGAGCTCGATGATATCGCGAAATTGCTTTCCATCGGGCAATTCGCCTGACGCATCAATCTTGATCTGACGGGCATAAGTGCTGCGCCAGCGTCCGATGGCGTCGTAATTCTCCAATGCGAAACCGAGCGGATCAATTTTGCGATGGCACTCGTAGCACGTCGGCGATTCACGGTGCTTGGCCAATTGATCGCGAATCGATTTCGCGCCACGCGTGTCGGGATCGAGCGGTTGGACATCCGGCGGCGGCGGTGACGGCGGTGAGCCCAAAAAGTTTTCGAGCATCCACACGCCGCGCACGACGGGCGATGTATCAATCCCGTTGGCTGAAACGGTCAACACACTCGCTTGACCGAGCAATCCGCCGCGCCGCGGATCCGTGAGGGCGACGCGATGAAATCCCGGAGATGACGGCGACGCAATTCCATAAAGCTTCGCGAGCGGCTTATTGACCAGCGCGAAATCGGCATCGATGAAGTGCTTCAACTCGAGATTCTTGTCGAGCACTTCGCGAAAGAACGACTCCGTTTCCGTTCGCATTGCCGAACCGAGATCATGGCGATAGAAGTCGACGAACCGACCACGGTCCGGCGGTGCCGAGCCGAGGTCCCGCAGCGACAACCAACTATCGAGAAAGCCGCTGACCCATGCGTCGCTGCGCGGATCGGCAATCATCCGCCGCACTTGGGTGGTCAGTGTTTCGTCGTGATCCAGTTCGCCGTCGTCCGCGAGTTGCCGGAGTTCAGCGTCGGGCATCGATGACCAAAGGAAGTAGGACAATCGCGATGCTAACGCGTGCTGAGAAAGCGTTTCGGTCCCGGACACGGTGGGTTCGTCCAACAGCAAGAAGCTGGGTGAACAAAGAATCGTCTTGAACCCGTCGACGAGTGCTGCGAGCGATGAGCGACCGCTTGCCTGGCGCGACTCGACCACTCGCATCACTTGATCGATTTCCGAAGCCGTCGCTTGGCGGCGATAGGCTAGCGACGCGAACTTTGCGATGTGCCCACGTTGTCGATCGTGATCGGCAAATTCGCCGGCGGCGAGGGAGTGAAAATCGTCGCCCAGCAGTACGCGTTGGCTCGCATGCGGCCAAGCGTCGATGACCGGGCCCTTGATCTCGATTTCGTGGATGCGGATCTGCGGTAGTTTGCCGTGCATGATGGCGGCCTGGCGGACCTCCACAATGCCTTGGGGGTTACCGGGGAATTGATCGGGGTAAGCCTTGATCAGTTTGGTCCACAGATTTCTCGCGTCCATCAGCCCATTGCGAAACGTGAACCGAGGCGTCAGTCCGCGATCCAACCAGACATTCACGGTGTACCAAGTCGGCTCGTCCACCAATTCGACTTCCGCGAGCAGCGGTTCGACAGCTTGGGGCAAATGCAGCTCGCCGGCCGCGACGTCACCTGGGACGATGCCCAACCGAAAGGGTTCATCACGGTCGGTCCCGACCAATGCTTCATCATAGGGATGAAGTCGATTGACGGCTTCGGCGCGAATCCGAATCTGGTACACGCCGTCGTGCGGGACACCTTCGGAAAACGCCAGGATCGGACCATAGGCACCTTCGGGCTTATCCGCACCGACGACATCATAGAGTGTCATGTGCTGGAAACGGTTCGACTGTTTGTGAACGCCGTCGATCTCCGGTTGCTGGCGAAAGTTGCCTCGAAAGGTCCACGTTTGAACGTCGGGTTTCTCGAGTGGAAACAAGGCTCGGTCAATGACCTGTTCCGCCGCGTCAAGATACTTCGCGAGTAAGTGCGACGACGTCACCAGGGTATCGCCGATATTGTCGAGATGCTCCACCGTTTGGTCACGCGGGAAACGGAGCGTCGGATCGAAGATCGTGGTGTCGATTTGAAGCAGATCACGGACCGTGCTGCGGTACTCACGCGAGTTCAGTCGTCTCAGCACCGTGCGCCCCTGCGTATCGACATTCGACGCGTGGTAGTCACGAATCACGCGGGTCAAAGTCTCGATGACTTTCGATCGTTCGTCATCCGAGGGTTGATCCGCATCGGGCGGTGGCATCTCGGCCACGTTGATTTGGTCGAGGATGTCCTGGTAATCAACCAAGGTCGCTTCATCGCGAATGATGCTTGGCAACGCGTCGAAATCTCGACCACCTTTGGCATCGTCGCCGCTGTGACATCCGACACAGTAACTCGCAATGAACGGCGCCGCAATGTTTTGGATGCTGTCGTCATCCGCTCGCGTGGAACACGCCAGCCATCCCCAAAAAACCGGCGTCAAGCAAAGGATCAAGAATCGGTTCATACCGCCACGAGACCTCGCAGGGTACCGGTGCCGTGGGCGAACGAGTCGGTTTCGACACCAAATCGCTGCAGCATCGAGACGAACAAATTCGCGAGCGGAATTCGGCTTCCGCGATCCTCGGGCGAGCGCAACAAATTTCCGTGACGGAAACCACCGCCCGCTAACACGATCGGCAAGTCGTCATTGGTGTGCGAATTTGCGTTACCCATGCCGCTTCCGAATAGCACCATGGTGCGATCCAACAGACTGCCGTCCGCATCGGGCTCCGTGATCGACGCGAGTCGATCCAAAAAGCGAGCGTATTGTTCCACTTGATAGCGTTCAATTTGCACGAGCAAGTCGATGTTGGCTTGGACCTGACCGTGGTGCGAAAGGCCATGGTAGCCTTGTTTGATGCCGAGATCCGAAGCCGCGAAGCTGCCTCCCACTTCAATGGTGGCGACGCGTGTCGAATCGGTTTGCAATGCCAGCGCCACCAGATCATAGATTTTTGGCAGATCGCGTGTGAGACCGAGGTCCGTCGGCTCATCGAGGGACGCTTTCGGCTTGGGGATGTCTTGCCATTGTCGATCGAGCGCCAACTTCTTTTCGACATCACGAACCGATCCGAGGTACTCGTCAAGTTTGAGTTGGTCGTTCTTATTGAGGCGTCGCGACAACCGGTTCGCGTCCGCGAGTACGGCGTCGAGAATCGAACCTTGCAAATCGATTCGATCGAACGCTTGCCGTTTGGCGCTATCGCTGCTATCGACGAACAACATCCGAAATAATTCTCGAGGCCCGGCGATGGGTGGCACGCGTGTTCCGGTTCGCGTCCAACTCATGCGGCAACCCCCATGCAGACCGCTTTCGCTACCAATGGTCAGCGAAGGAAATCGTGTCTGGGAACCGACATGCTCCGCGGCGCGTTGATCCAGGCTGATCCCGCCATCAACCATCGACTTCGCAGCCGTCGCCTTAACGCCCGTGAGAAACGTGTGGACCGCGAAGTGGCCGCCGTTCAAACCGTGATCCAAATGCGAAAAAACCGTGAAGTCGTCGCGATGATTGCGCAGCGGCTCGAGGAGCGGTGACAGCTCAAATCCTCGCTCGGCCGCCGCGTCACCCTTGACGGTAGGCCAAAACGCTCCCGGATACATCCCAAACTCGTTACCGACGCAAACCATCCGCTGCGGCGTTTTCGCCATCGGTCGTGGCGACTCGCCACGTGATTCGAGGGTCGGCAGCGCGATCGAGATACCGGCAGCCTTCAAGAAGGAGCGGCGAGCGGTTTGCATTGCGGGCATGAGTCGAAACCTAGCGAGGAGGGGCGAACACCGATTGTAGTCGAATCACACCCGCTTGCACCGCCAGCGAAGCGTCGCTCGCACCGACTCGCCAACCTATTTTTTCACTTGCGACCCAGCCGTGGAACCGGCTATAGCCTGGGTTGCCCAGTTTCGCACCGCTCGATCACGGAAGAATTCGATGCGTCCGCTCCGACACCTGCTTATCGTTGCTCTCGTCACGCCGGCGTGGTTGAGCGGATTGACATCTCCGTCACTGGGCCAGGGTTTTCAACTACCCGGCGGCGCACCGCCGCAGCCGAATTCCGGCGAGCAGCAGCAGCAGCAGCCGAGCGGTACGCCACCGAGCTACCAACAACAGCCCACCGGATCGCCCTCGTCCGGCGGTCGGCTCGTACCGGGAAACGAATTGCCAAGAACGGCGGGGCAGGAACGCCGCGATTATGATTTGCGTCCCTACACGGGGTACCTCAGCAAACACAATCGTCCGGAACAGGCGATCATCGATTGGATTTTGCGTGAAACGGGGCCCGAAGTTTGGTTCACGGAGCCGTTCGGTTACATGAGCGCCGATCGCGATACGTTGACCGTTTACCACACTCCGGAAATGCACCAAGTTGTCAACGGTATCGTGGACCGATTCGTCGCGGGTGAGCGTGATCCGCAAGTCATGAACTTGCGCGTGATGACGGTCGGAAATCCGAATTGGCGTAGCCGAGCACACATGTTGATGCAGCATGTCAACGTCGACTCGGCGGGTGTCCAGGCTTGGCTACTCACCAAGGAAAACGCGGCTCTCGTGCTGAACATGCTTCGCCAACGAACCGACACTCGCGAAGTTCAATCGCTGGACATCATCACGCACAATGGCCAAACCGAAAAGCTCGCCAGCATCCGGGGCCGCAACTACGTTCGCAACATTCGCCCCGCCCCCACGGGCTGGCCACCGTATGAACCGGAAACCGGTGAAGTCCAAGAGGGGTATCAACTCGAGATGAGTCCATTGCTCAGCACCGATGGTCGCAAATTGGATTGCATGATCAAAGCCAGCATTGACCAAGTCGATAAACTGGTGCACGTGGATTTAGATCTACCGCTGCCGAGTGGGCAAGCGCATCGAGCGAGGATCGACGTGCCGCAGGTGGTGAGCTGGAGGTTGCACGAACGGTTCCGGTGGCCCTCGGACATGGTGCTACTGCTCTCGTGTGGGGTCGTAGCCAGCCCCGAACGGCCCCAATCGTCGATTCCGTTGCTCAACATTGGTTCGCTCACGGGCACGACGGCAGGTCGCGCAGATGCCCTTTTGTTCATCGAATTCGCGGCCGAGCCTCGAATAATCTGAGCACAACACCGCTCGTGCCCCAGGTCGCCAACGGTGACACCGGGTCCAGTCGCGGCCGGTATTAGCGGCACCCTTTCCTTTTCGCGACGGACCCTTCAAACTTGCGAGCCGCCGTTCTTGCAAAGCAACCTTTTGACTCCCCCCTTCAAATCGTCCATGGATACAGCTTCCCCACGCCGAGTCGTCATCACGGGTGCGGGCGTCGTGAGCCCGCTCGGGAACGATCCGCAATTACTGGCGTCGTCACTTCGCAATCGAGTCAGCGGGATCCGCCCGTTGACCCAGGTTCCGCACGGCGTGTTCGGCGTCGATCACGGTGCCGAGGCGACCGAGTTCAGCGGTGATATCGAGAACTACGGCCCCCTCGAAAAAACGTTGCAGCGAACGATTCGCAAGGGCACCAAATTGATGTGCCGCGAGATCGAGATGGGCGTCGCGGTGGCACAACTGGCGATGACCCAGGCCGCGTTGACTCCGGAAAATCGTGATCGCGATCGTACCGGCGTCATTTACGGGTGCGATTACATCATGTCGCTGCCCGAGGAATTCGCTGAGGGCATTCGTCGCTGTTTGGATGCCGACGGCGTGTTCAGCTTCGCCAAGTGGGCCGAACTGGGACTGCCTCAAGTCAATCCGCTGTGGCTACTGAAGTACTTGCCCAACATGCCGGCCAGCCACATTGCCATCTACAACGATCTTCGTGGGCCGAATAATTCGATCACCGTTCGCGAAGCGTCCAGCGGCGCTGCGCTCGCTGAAGCGTTCTCGACAATCAATCGTGGGCACGCGGATGTCTTGGTCGTCGGCAGTACCGGATCACGCATCCATCCGCTGCGGACCCTGCACGCTTCGATGCAAGAGAACCTGGCGTCGGATCGCAGCGATTTCGACAAGATGAGTCGACCGTTCGATGTCTCTCGTGATGGCAGTGTGCTCGGCGAAGGCGCCGGTGCGATCGTTTGCGAAACACTCGAGCACGCTCAAAATCGCGGTGCCACCATTCTCGGCGAAGTCGTCGGCTATGGCAGCAGTAATGTCGGGGAAGCCGCTGGCAAGGATCACCTGCAACGAGCCTTCATCAACGTCATGCGTGCGGCACTGGGTGGTGCCGATCCCAAATCCGTCGGACACATCAACGCCCATGGTTTGGGCACGCCCGAATCGGATCGTCAAGAAGCACTCGCCATCCAAACTCTCTTTGGTGATGCCATCGACCAGCCACCCGTGACGACCGTAAAAGGCCACATCGGCAATCTGGGTGCTGGCTCAGGCATGGTCGAAATCATTGCCAGTCTCACATCGCTCGGTGGCCAGCTCTTCCCGATTCTCAACTGCGATGAACTCGATGCGGCTTGCCCCATCAACGCTTGCGTCACCGACAACGTGCCCGCGGGCGACTCGTTCCTGAGCGTCAACATCACGCCCCAAGGCCAAGCCGCCGCGGTCCGTATCCAGCGCTGCGCCGGTTAGGCTTCGTGGACGAGCGTCGTTTTCGGTAAAACCCGTTAACCCAGTAGCAGTCCGTCGCCAGGCTCGGATTCTTCCCACTCGCGGCGAATCTCGCGCAGTCCATAGGCGCACAGCTCGAACTGGTCACTCAACCGATGCAGTAGGTCACATGACGGGCGATCGTCGCCGGCTTGGATCTCCGCAGCGATGGCGTAAGCCCGCTTGCCCTGGCGGCAATAATCGATGAAGCCGTCGACCGTGTCACTCGGCCGCACCCGCCGCAGACTCTCAGGATACATGCCGGACCAAAACAGGGTGAAGTCGCCAATGTGTCGATGTGTCTCTCGCTTCGCTAAGCCGATTCTTTGTTCAGCTTCGCACAGCATTTGAAACACTTCCGTCGCCGGTCGACCGTCACCGCGTCGAACGCGATGCATCGAATCGACTCGCACGAATCGCAACAACATGTCGCTGAGATAGTCAATCAACTGGGTGTCGGCGACACCCAGCTTGGACTCGAAAATACATTCACTGAGTCCGCAAAAGAAACGCTCGATCGTCGTGCGTTTTGGCGAAGCATCATCGGCACCCTCAGGCATCATCGTTCTCCTCCACTCTCCGCAAGTTAAGCTGGCTCGCACGCATTCAATACGGCCAGCCAAACCACGTGGTTCGTTAAGGGTCGTTCGACCTGAATTCCACAATTAGTACGCGTCCCGCGCCGCGTCAAGAGAAAAACCATCAAAGCTTCATCGGATCTTCGCAACATGTGTTTTCTACCGATCGAGGCAGGGAAGTCCGGTTGAGCCGAAATCTTCCCCGAGTGTCTCCAGCAACACCTTGCTGCCACGACGCGGGCCGATTTTGAAAACGGTAAACAGGTACGCAGATTCAGGATCGGCGTGAGTTCATTTCCCGCTCTTGGAAAGACCAATGGCATCATCCACCAGGAACTCGACCCTACCCGAGGTGACGTCGTAGATGGCGCCAACGACTGCAAGACGTCCATCGTCGGCTAAGTTGCGAATCGTTTGGCTTGTTGCGACGATATTATTGACCGATTGAATCACATTGCGACGGGCCACGTCTTCAATGAACTGATTGCGTTCCATGTCAGCCGACTCGGCAATCAGTTTTAGCTTGGGCAAATCGATCGATGGATGAATGTCTTCCAATATCGAATCCAGATGCTGGCAGCCTGTCGCTTCCGCGCCCGTCTGGCCCGCGTCAGCAAGATTTACGGCTGCATGTACTGCGCCGCACTTAGTGTGCCCCAATACAACGATCAACTTTGAACCCACAACAGTCGTTGCATACTCTAAGCTCCCCAAAATTTTTCGGCTGACGACGTTGCCTGCGACTCTCGCGGTAAAGACATCGCCTAATCCCAAGTCAAGAATTGTTTCGACCGGCGCTCGAGAATCGATGCAACTGAGAATTGCTGCAAAGGGATGCTGGCCCTCCGAAGTCGCTTGAACCTGGCGGCCCAGGTCACGCGAGAGCCGCTTGTCCGAGCAGAATCGCTCGTTCCCGTCCCGCAAAATATTGAGGGCCTCGGCTGGCGTCATTTTTTCTTGCACGTCTCGACTTGTGAAGTCGACAAACTGAATGACGTTGTCGATGGCGTACTTTTGACGAAATCCTCGCAAGCTGACGGTTACGTTGTGAATCGACGATTTTTTTACGAAATCGCGGATCATCGCTAGGATGTCGGGATCGATGTAGTCGGAGTTGCTCGCATCCAAGAGAATCTGAGTTCCGGGCGCGGCGCCACGCAGCGCACGTTCAATCACGGGCCTATTTAGAAAACTGACTTGCTCCGCTAGTTCGATCCGCAAGATGTTTCCGCTTACATGCTTTTCGACAAGCTGTCGCAATGGACGTCGCAAGTTGCTGTTTAAGATAAAGCCCACCCCGAAAACCATTCCAACGACGACTCCAATCAACAAGTCGGAGAGCAGGATCGCAACGATCGTGACGAAAAAGGGAACCAACTGATATCTGCCGCCTTGCCAAATACGAACGAAAACCGATGAATGGGCAAGCCACGCACCGGTCACGACCAAAACTGCCGCGAGTACGGATAGCGGAATCACGGCAAATACAAAGGGAAGAAACAACGCCCCAATCAGTAGTACCGCACCGTGCAAAATGGAGCAGAGCTTCGTCCGCGAGCCTGCTTGTAAGCAGACCGCGCTGCGTTCGATCGCGGCGCTCATGGGAATCCCGCCGATCAAACCGCACAGTGCATTACCAACGCCAACAGCGATGAGTTCCCGATTGGGTGGACTTGGGCGGTCCGATCGATCGACGCGATCAGTTGCCGATAAATTGACGAGGGTCTCCAGCGATGAAACGACTGCGATCGCGAAAGCCGTGATATACACGTAGGGATTGGTCCATTCGCTCCATGTTGGAAACCGAAGCATCGAGCTCCAGCCCTGCATATCATTCCATTGTGGCATTGCAATCAAGTGCTTGCCATCAATAAGCCATGTGTCACCGAAACGATTGACCACAAGGCTAGCGAGTGTCCCTGTCACGACGCCTATTAACATCGCGGGTAATTGAAAATTCTTGGAGCGGTTCCACTGTTGCAAGCCGACAATCACGGCGAGAGTCAGCAGCCCCACGGCGGCAGCACCGGCATGCACATCGCCTTCGAAAAGTGCGAACAGTTCGCTGAATGTGGTTCGGCGATCAGGCTGTAAGAATGCCATATCGCCTTCCGTGTCCGTATCGTGCCCGAGTAGGTGAGGAATCTGTTTGAGGATGAGAATGATGCCGATCGCTGCGAGCAGAGCGTCCAAGACACTCGACGGAAAAAAACTAGCTAGCCACCCTAGCCGTGCAATACCAAAAGCGATCTGTATCAAGCCCGCAATGGTAACCGCCAACAAAAATGTTTCGAAAGAATTCAACGAGCCAATTAGTGAGGCAATCGCCAACGTCAAACCCGCTGACGGCCCGGTAATGCTGGTCGGTGAACCGCTAATCAAGCCTACGATCAATCCACCGATAATCCCTGCAACGATTCCGGCTACGGGTGGAGCCCCGGAAATGGATGCGATCCCCATTCCCATAGGAATGGCCACACAGGTCACGACGATTGCTGCTCCAAACTCGGTGAGCACACCGGTGGTCAGAGGTAGTTCCGAATCGGCCCTTAACGCATTTTTGAATGCAGCTTGGTCGTCGATCAGTTGTATTCGATTTTCGGATTTCATGAGAGCATTCAACTTATCGAAGGAGTGTGTGACTCGTTCAGGAACTCTACGGAACCGCTCGACGGATCGAACATCGCAGTCACGACCTGAATCTGTCCAGAGTCAGCCAGGCGACTGAGGGCGGGACTTTCTTCGATCAATTGTTGAGCCATTCTGGCAGTGTGAAGTCGAGCAATTTGTTCCATCGTTTGCTGTTGAGCCGCAGCCGTCATGTTCGGAAATGCGAGCGCAGCTCGGTGGTCGATCGAAGCGGCGATTTGTTCGAGGACGTCCTGCAGATGAGCACAACCGGCCAGTTCCGCTTTGTTGTCGGACGACGTCGCGGTTTGAATTGCCAGCCTAAGCAACAAGCTATCGGCATGCCCCAGCACTACCACTAGCCTGGCTCCCCCCAACGAAACAGCGTACTCCACCCCACCAATTGCCCGTGGCCCAACTACGGCGCCTGGCGTACGGACCGTAAACGCCTGTCCCAGTCCGAGATCAAAGATCATTTCCACAGGCGTCTGGGAATCGATGCCGCTGATGATGGCGGCGATCGCGACTGGATCTGTGCCGACGGACACAGCACTTCGCATGAGTGCTCGATCCAGTGGATGGCCTTCCACGAAGCGCTTGTTCCCAGCCTTCAAAATCTCTACGACCTGGTCAGCAGTGAGTTTATCGCGAGCTTCTTGAATCGAGAAATCAATCGAATCTTCCCTGTCAAATAGTTTGTATTTCTCGCGAAAACCAACCAATTGCATTTTGATATCATAAGCAGGAGCGGTCTTGTCCTTGAACTCTCTAATCAAACTGAGCACGTCAGGATCGATATAGTCGGTTCGCCTCGCGTCGAGCAACAAACGACTGCCGCGCGGCGCTTCTCGCAACGCTGTCTCGAGAGATGCTTTGTTCAGAAAACTTATTTGATCGCCAAGTTCAATGTGCAACAATTCACCGTCGATGTGTTTTTCGTGGATCTTTCGCACTGGGCGTCGCAGGTTGCTATTGAGGATAAACAGTAGGCTGAGGACCAAGCCGATGCAGATACCAACCAATAAGTCGGTCAATACGATTGCGACTAGAGTAAAGATAAACGGCAGGAATTGGTAACGCCCGTCATGAGCCATTTGCTTAAAGAGCTGGGGACTGGCGAGTTTGAACCCAGTCATCAACAGGATCGCAGCGAGACAGGACAACGGTATCATCCGCAGCAACTGCGGAATCAACACGACACAGGCCAACAGCAACACACCATGAAAGATGGCGGAGAGTTTCGTTTCGGCACCCGCATTGACGTTCACTGATCCGCGAATAACCACACTCGTCACCGGAATGCCTCCTAGCATACCAGCCGTCATGTTGCCAATCCCCTGGGCGAGCAGTTCGCGATTGGGTGGCGAGATGCGCTGCCGTCGATCGAGCTTGTCGACCGCATCTAGATTCAGCAACGTCTCCAATGATGCGACCACGGCGATTGTAATCGCACCAATGTAAACGGAAGCGTTGTTCAATTGCGTAAAGTCTGGCATGCGTAGCAATCCTACAAAACCAAGTAGGCTGCCAGCACTGGGGACATCGACCATCTGCTGCGACGTAATCAGCCAGTTGCCGCCCAACTGAGACAGCCCCGAGCCAATCAGCGCACCCAAGATCACTACCAGTAGAGGAGCCGGTACCAGAGACTTTTTCAACCTGGGAATCTTGTCCCACGTGTAAAGGAACAATAGCGAAAAAACGCCGACGGTAATCGCCCCGAACTGCAAGCCGTCCTCAAAAAAAAGAATGTCCTGCATGGCTCGGAAAAAACTGAAAACGATGTCGCCTATGGCATGCGAATGCTCGACCGCCTTGGGCGAGTTTTGCTCGAAGTCTTCGATGGCCGCAGCTTGAACGAATGGCAAGCCCATGTCTTTGGAGTAACCGAACAACAGCGGCAACTGTTTGAATATCAGGATCACTCCGATCGCAGCAAGCAGTCCTTTAATTACACTGGTTGGAAAGAAAGCCGAAAGCGCTCCGGCCTTGAGCAGACCAAAACCGACTTGCACAACACCACCCAAGAAGACCGCTAACAAAAACGTTTCAAAGCTCGGCAGATTGGCGATTTGAGCCGCCACGATTGCCGTCAGCCCTGCAGCCGGTCCTGATACACTTGTGTGGGAACCGCTGAGCAGCCCGATAACAATTCCACCGACGATGCCTGAAATCAGCCCTGCCATAGGGTCCGCGCCAGAGGCAATGGCGATCCCCAAGCACAACGGCAAGGCAACCAGAAAGACAATGATTCCACCCAAGAAATCTTTGGCAATCGTTCGCGGGGTTAGTTTGAAGTTGTCGATCATATTCATTTCGCCTAGAAAACTAGTCAGCTACTTGTAGATGTCCATAAATTTGCTTGTGCCCCAACTAGTGCCGGGATCTTGAATCAGCCTTGATTGAAAACGCGAGTTGGCGTTACTCTTCGCCAATTCACCAGATTCACGTTTGCGTTGGAGCACAATCATGCCAGGGAAGGCAGCTAAGATCCAGGTCACCTAGCGCCAGCTTGAGATCCTCGAAGAGATTGTTGCGAGTCGGACTGCCGCTGTCCGACTGGTGCAGCGTGCCAAGATTGTCTTGCTCGCCTTCGCCAAGCACAACGAAGAAGTTGGTGAAGTCGTAGGGCGCAATCCCCAGCAGGCCAGCGTCTGGCGTAAACGCTGGAGAGATGACTGGCAGCGGTTGATTTCAATCGAATGCAACTGACCGCGATCCGTTTTGAAGAGTGCAATTGAATCGTTGTTCGCTGACCAACCCCGGAAGGGTCGAGCCTCAAAGTTCACACCGGAGCAACAAGCTGCCATCGTCGCAATCGCGTGCGAGAACCCCGATGAAGACTCGCAGCGTCCCATCTCCCAGTTCACCGCCAGAGAGATCGCCGACGAAGCCATCAAACGAGAAGTTGTCCCGACGATCTCAGCCACAACGGTCTGGTCTTTTTTAAAATCGAGCCGATGTTCAGCAACATCGAAACAAGTATTGGTTGCTTCCAAAAATCGATGATCCTGAGGCTTGGAACGCCCAGGTCGTTGAAGTTTGCGCGACCTATCGTCATGCGATCGACCTCTATCGTACCCAGAGGCTTCACACCGTTTCGAGCGATGAACAAACCGGAATTCAAGCACTCCAACGCATCGCCGCTGACCTGCTTCCGCAAAGTGGCCTGATTGCACGTCGTGAGTACGAATACATTCGCCACGGCACGCTTGGACTATTTGGAAATCTCCACGTTGCGACGGGCGAAATTCTCTCTCCGCTGATTCGCGAGACTCGAACGGAAGAAGATTTCTTGAAAAAAATCGATGGTTTGATTTGCACCCATCCCAATGATCCATGGTGCTTCGTGACGGACAACCTGAACACTCGAATCGAAATCAACCTCGGCGTGAAAGGGCGTGATGGAATCTTCAAGTCATTGCAAACACGACGCGACTTCCCCACAGACAAGAGCCATCGAATACGCTTCGTCTACACACCGAAACACTGCAGTTGGCTCAACCAAATCGAGATCTGGTTCGGAACACTGCGACGAAAGTTGACACGCTACGGCTCTTTCTGCTCACTCGAAGACCTCGAAGAACGCATCCATCAGTTCATCAACTACTGTAATGAAACGATGGCCAAACCTTACCGCTGGACCTGTGACGGATCGCTGCTGTGCAAGTAGGCAAGCCAACGCTCTCATTAAACCTCAACTCAAGATCTCCGCACTAGGTCAAGAGAAATATCCAAACTAGTCGATGCCTTCGACAATTTCGACGGGCGGTCCGTGAAGAAACTGCCAAGCCGAATGGCTGGCATAACACAGCACTGCGACGGTAAGCACGACCACCCCTAAGACCCTAATCCGGTCGGGATCCGCGAGGCTGTGCAGACCAAACGTGAAACGAGAAGTTCGTCGGGAGGGGGTTTCTGATCGGCGAGCGGCGGCCCGTGTTTGCGAAGGGCTGCTGGATGTGGCTTGGACGGCTCGCCCGGCCGCTTGGCTTGCGGTTACCGCTCGGGGATCGATCTCGGCCAGTGTGCCTTCGTCGGTTTCGACAGGCGTATCTTCGAAGATGCCGTCTTCCTCATCGTTGTCTTCCGCTCGTCGGGCCGCATCCGATTGACGAATCAACTCGTAGCGTTGTTCTCGCGCGAGATCATCGGAAATCTGCAAAAAGCTGGCGACATCAAATTCTTGCCAAGCTTCGCCAGTGACGATCGACGTTGCCGGCTTAGCTAGCGCCGCTTCAGCATGCACCGCGTTGACGACGGCTTGCCGCGTCGGCACGATTGACTCGACGGCCCCCTTCGACACAGCGGACGGCCTTTTGGCCGAACAAGCCACGTCCTCATCACTTGCTTCGCAATGATCGGGCACGTTGTCGATCGAGACTGTAAAACTGGCTCTGCCCAAACGAAGTTCATCGCCATCGTCGAGAGCATACCATCGTTTAGATTCAATTTTTTCTTCGTTGATTCGCGTTCCACTGGTGCTGTCCAGATCAATGACCCGAAACCCCGATTCGTCGTGATGCAGCAAGCAGTGACGACGACTGACCGAACGCGTCTTCGGACGTATTTGGCACTCCGGGTGCCTGCCGATCAAGTAGTAACCCGGTTGGATCGGTGCCACCAGTCCTGCATTGCTGCCAGAGGACAAGACGAGGTGAACGATCGTCGCGTGGGCTGACCGGTGCATGTTACTGGCGGACAACAATGATCTGACCTGAGCCGTCGTCTTCGATACTTCTAATTTTCGGTTGTTCGAGCTTCTCGGGCTTCGCTAAGGTGTAAGCCGTCATACTGACCGTTGCCAGTAAGGCGAGCACCGCGATTGCCAGCCCCATCCCCAGCAGCAGTTGCTGGCGGTCGCCCGCAGCGGCTGAGCGGGCCGGTTTCGCGGCAGCTGGTTGCGTGACTTGTCTGGCCATCCGATGCGACGGTAGTGTCTTCAGGGTGTTTCGGTGGGTTTGCGCCGCCGCAGGTGTAATCGGCGGGATATCCGGCAGATTACTGAAATCGAAATCATCGACCACCACCACGACGGGAACCTCACCGTTGCTTGACAACGACGAGTCGTCGATCGTCGCTTGGTAAACGGAATCGTCCACTGCCGAATCACCCGCCGGTGCAATGCGGCGCGGGGCAGACATCGCTGCTGGACTGGATGGCATCCCACCGAGTCGCTTAATTTGGTTGACCAAATCGACTGCGGACTTGGGGCGATCCTCGGGGCGTTTGGCCATCATCCGCATCGCCAACTCGGCGAGTGATGCCGGACAATCTTTTCGAAATCGGCGGATATCGGGTGGTGGAGCCGTTTGATGTTTGGCGAGGCGATGGGCGACGCTTGCCCCCGTGAAGGGCGGTCGTCCAGTGAGCAAAAAAAACAAGGTGCAGCCGAGCGAATAGAGATCCGCTCGAGCGTCCACCGCTCGGCTATCAATGGCCTGCTCGGGGGCGACGAAGTCGGCTGTTCCCATCAGCATTCGTTTACCATCAACACCCTCGGCGTCCGCCCAGCCGATTCTCGCCAGCCCCATATCGCTCACTTTCACCAAGCCATCCGTTCGCATCATCAAGTTGGACGGCTTGATATCGCGGTGGATGATGCCGCGCTCGTGAGCGTGCGCCAGTCCCTGCGCTGCCTGCACCATCACATCGACAGCCATGGCAATGGGCATCACCCCGTCACGGGCGATGGCGTGTTGCAAATCAGTCCCATCCACGAATTCCATCACAATAAAGAGTCGCCCCTCTGTCTCCGTAAAATCGACCGCCCGCACGATGTTAGGATGATCGAGTTGCGCCGACGCCCGAGCTTCCTCCTTGAATCGCTGGATCCGCCGTGGGTCACTCAGCGATTCGGCAGGCAAAATCTTCAGTGCCATCATACGCTTCATGACATGGTGTTCGCCCAAGTAAACGACCCCCATTCCGCCCTTGCCGAGCGGACGGAGCAAGCGATAACTGCCCAAGTAAAAGCCCTTGTTCTTTCCAGCAAGCAACTTATTCGCCTGCCAAGTCGTCAAGGCACCTGAACCGACGAGACCGCCGGCGATGGCTCGCGGGTCAAAACTCGAGTTCTGGCTCATCAACGAGGCCACAACTTTTTTCACTTGATCGATATCGACAAGTCCAGTCGCGATTGCTCGCTTGACGAAAGTCCGCGACTCTTCATCAAGCCGTGGTCCGCTGGCAGTGGAAGCTTCGTTCGACATAGCGACGATCGTTGAACGGGGGTGGGCTGGAGAATTGATTTCGTTCCGCAAAACAGGCAGAGCAGCGATTGTATCAATCGGCCGCCGCGACTGCGAATGCGCAGTGCGGGCATTGGCGCCGTTAAACCAGTACGACCGCAACAGGCCCGTGAAGGTTGTGTGAGTATTTCGTGTGCATTGCGTGAGACCGCTTTCCTGGTCGACTCAAAATACCCCCGAGGCAGGCGGATTAGCCACGACCGCACATCCCAATTTCTCGATTAGAAGCAACAAGACGAAATTACTGATGAGGGAACCGTGAATAATTGGCGAACAAACCCTGAAGCGGTTTGCGCGACTGGACAGCACTTAGCCAGATGCTGTAGGCTCGACTACCTTTTTAGCGGACAAACTGGATCGCGCTACCCGATTAAAATTTTCGGATCGAGTCCTGTCGCCATGAACGTGAAAGTATCGGATCGTTTGAATCGTCGATTGACGGATTTGGCCATGCTTCTGATTTGTGGCCGACTGACTGGAAATCACCTGTGGCGGTCAATAGGCGATACGCCGATGATGAAACCTTTCGTGGGCGGGCACTTTCGCAACGAAATGCTGGATGCGTGCGAACAAAGTGTCCTGAACAAGGAATCATACCTATTCCCAACTTGGCTATGGGGACTGTGAATTCTCCGTGAAGGTTGATCTTGATGGGCTTCTCATCAACTCGCTCCTCAAAGAAACTCCTTGTCTCCGATCGTCGCAGCGGCACATTCGATCACGAAGTTCGTTGAGGCAAAGGCGTTTCGAAATTTCTCATTCGCTTCATGTGGCGGGTACAGAGAGCGATGGTGACAGAACTAATGAATCGCGAATTGACCGTCCGCTGTGCAAATTGTGCAGTTCAAATGAGCGTCAAAGCGGCACAGACCCGCGTGGTGATCACGTGCCCAATTTGTGCTCACAAAACGACGCTTGATTGGTCGAACGGCCAATATGTGTGCGGTGCGTTAAGAGACGATGATTTTAGTCGGCTTCCGGATCCAATCGTCGTACAAAAACCCGTCGCGGGTCCCGCCCGAAGCGAGCGAACCCTTCGCCGTGCGGCGAGGCTCGCGTACATGAAAGAGAATCGAGATTCGATTCAGGCAGCCCGCATCGAGATGCTGAAAATGGTCGCCGTTGCATTGGTTTGCTTGGGAATCACCGTTGCCATTGTCACTTTGTCTTACCAAAAACTGAACAAGGTCCCGGCGCATTATTGGGCGGAAGTCATTCCCGGAATGGAGTCACCGGATAAGTTACTGAAGCAGTACGCAGGCATCTGTGCCAACTGCACCGCGACTTGCAATTCGATTGATGATGCAAGCTCTCGCGATCAAGCCGCTCCGAAAATACGCGCGATGGCTGCGATCTTGAGTGAGTTCCCTCAACGCGTTGAGAATATGGCGCAGCTTGCGGCGACCCAGATTCAGTCGCTGGACCCGTCGTTTCGCGAAACTGTCGAGCTAGGTCAGAAGCAAGCACGGGAGAGCGTCGAGCGTGTACAGTCAAAAAAGTCAGCATACTCCGCCGAGCTCTTTCAGGCATTGATTAAGTTTTTGCAAGCCAACGACGCGGCCGCAGAAGCGATTTTGTCGAAGTGGACGCCTAGCACTAACTCGGCTTCCTCCGACGACGAATTGTTGGCAAGCGAGCGGAATTGAGAGTGATCGAGTTTCGATATTCGTGCAGTCTGCGCGTTGCCTACGCCAAGCGACAACAACGCCGGCAACGTTCCACACTACACTTTTGCCCGATGTACAAACCATCGTTGTCGTTGAATATGAGGATCGTTGATTGTGCTTTCAAATCGCATCGGGAATCAAGCTCTCAGTACCCTCTGTGAGCGAGTGGGCGTGGCATTTGAAGTCGGGCTAGACCCATATCGAGTTTTCGATCGTGAAGCCAGCGGCACTCACACGCAGTACGGTCGGCGAATGCGATCGGTCGCGGATCATGTTCGTGAAGGATCGTCGCTTTCAGACGCGGTGAAGGCCCAGGGGAACTACTTCCCGGCTCACTTCGCTGAGATGCTCGAAGGTGGCGAGAAATCAGGAAGTCTCGATCGGGTGCTGGAACGGCTTGCGGAGTATTACCAGCAGCTTGCTGAGTTCAAGTCCGTGTTCTTCTCGTCGATCTTATGGCCAATCGTGCAGCTCATCATGGCGGTCGTCGTGGTGGGGCTGATGATTTACTTGCCAAGCGTGTTGTTGCCAGGCGAGTCGAAAGAGAAGCAAGATCTGATTGGCATCGGTTTGGTGGGCGAGAGTGGCCTGCTCACGTATGGATTGATCGTCGGTGCCGTGTCGCTCATCATCGGGGCTTTCTATGTTCTGATCCGAAACGGCTATTTGTCGTTCGTGCCGGATTGGATCGCCCGCATCCCAGTAATCGGTCGCAATCTCCGCGTTTTCGCTGAAGCACGCTTCGTACAGACGCTCGCTATCACCATCGACGCTGGGGTCGATGCCGCTTCGGCGATCGATTTATCGTTTCGGAGTGCGGGTACAGGGCAGTACGCAAGCAAGGCGGAATCGGCCAGAGACGCGATTCTTCAAGGTTGCGATATGCACACCGTGCTGGCCGACACTCACCTGTTCCAAGAAGATACGATCGAAGTCGTTGAGCTCGGTGAAGCTTCGGGAAGGCTTGCAGAATCCCTCGACAAGCATTTCCATCAACTGAAGCGTCAGGTCAAAAGTTCGATGGTGAAGGTCACTTACTTCGCTTCGGCGTTGATATGGATTTTGATCGCCGCTCTCTTGATCATCATTATCTTTCGTGTTTTTTCGACGTACGTTACCGGATTAGAAGGTCGAGCGACGGATGCGATCATTCATAAGCCCCTTTGATGTGTCAATCCTTCGTCAAACAAGCACTTTTGTCCGTTGTCCGAGCTCAATTTTTCGTCATTTTGATCTACTTCTGAGGAACGTCCAGTGATCCAGTCTGCAACAGTCCCGCGAAACGGAGTCGCATCGGATACCGACCATTCGCTCAACGCGCAGCTCGACAGGCTCAGCGTGCGTCTTAGCCAATTGAGCTCCAATTCCGCGAACTATGCGACTCAGTTTGTTGCGCAGTTACTCGAATTCGCTGATGCTATCGGGACGAGCGACGTGCATTTGCAACCGACGCTCGGTGAGTTGGAGGTGAAGTTCCGTTTCGATGGTGTGCTGCAGCACCTTGGCGAGTTTCCCACAGGGGTGACGTCATCGATCGTTTCTCGCTTGAAAGTTCTCTCCAACTTACTGACGTATCGCAATGACATTCCCCAAGAAGGTCGCATTGCGTTGCCGGGCGAGGCGGCAGAAGTACGAGTGAGCACGTTTCCGACCCTGTATGGCGAACGTGCGGTACTGAGGTTCTTCGGGCGCGGCAAGAATCTTAAGCGTCTCGAGGATCTTGGGCACAGTTCAAACGTTACGCAATCTCTTTACGAGACGCTCGCAGAAACCAGCGGTGCGATGTTGGTGACGGGACCTGCTGGCAGTGGCAAATCGACGACGCTGTTCGCTTGCCTGCGTGAACTGGCTCATTCGTCCGGCGGAAACCGTAGCCTTCTGACAATCGAAGACCCGATTGAGGTGCCCTTAATCGGTGTTTCCCAAAGCCAGGTCAACGTACCCGCCGGGTTTGATCTGCACACGGGCTTGCGATCGCTGCTGCGGCAGGATCCCGAGGTGATCATGATTGGTGAAATTCGTGATCCATTGACCGCCGAAATCGCGATTCAAGCCTGTTTGACCGGACAGTTGATGTTGACCACTTACCACGCCGACAGCACGGCGACGGCCATCACTCGGTTGCTGGACATGGGCATCGAACCCTATTTGCTGCGTAGTGGTGTCATCGGCATCCTGAGCCAACGACTCCTTCGTAAGGTTTGTCAATGTGCAACGATGTCGACCAACGAAAAAGATTTCTTTGGGCTGCCCCTGAATTCATGCCTGAACCCGCAAGGTTGCGTTACCTGCAACATGACGGGCTATATCGGACGCGTGGTCGCGAGTGAGTTCCTTTCGTTGAAAGATTCCAGCCTTGCCGACCAAGTTCTTGACACGCGAGACAGTCGTTCAATTTACCGAATTGCGACAGCCAACGGCATGAAGTCGATTTGGGAAAACGCCACGGACCTCGTTCGCAATGGAACCACCAGCCCAGCGGAAGTCCGCCGAGTCCTCGGATTGTCAATGCGAATTTGAGGGCCGACTTCCGTAAAGAAACGATGAAGTATTGGTGAGTTCGCCGATTTGATCTTGAATCGCGGCCAGCAACGCGTGAAATAGCCACAAAAAGTGAGGCTATTCCGAGTGAGCTTCGGCGTCATCGTCCGAACGGCGAACCAAAATCACAGGGCTAGCCGCCCAGCAAACAAGAATCTCGGGACTTCATCCAATACTAACAACGACTGCACATCGGCTTCGCGATCCCTCGGTTTAATACGCTCCACACAGCCGAACGGTTTGCCGACGGCGACAAATAAAACGACTCAACCATGATGCTAATCCTACCCTCCATGAACGTCACCCGCAAAACATCGGTAGCCCGCCGCGGCTTCACGTTGATCGAGTTGCTGGTCGTGATTTCGATCATTGGCATTCTTGCTGCCTTGCTGTTGCCAGCGATCGGCAAAGCCCGAGAGGCTGCTCGGGGTGCGCAGTGTCAGAACAATTTGAAGCAATTCGGAATCGCGATGATGGCCCGAGCCGTCGGTGCTCCCGAAGGGTCCCTTTGTACCGGCGCTTTCGATTTTGAACGCGACGGTGTGCCCACCGAAGTCGGCTGGGTCGCCGACCTCGTGACTCGCGGTGTCATGCCCAGTGAGATGCGATGCACCAGTAACGGTGGTTTGCTGGCGAAGGCGATTGAGCAAGTGTTGACAATGCCCACTGCGGACTTCAAGGACGACGAGTGCATCAAGCGACTCGGCAAACCCGAATTCACCAGTGAGACCGGCGACGTGATCAAGAATATCGCTCGCAAGATCAAAGATGGCAACTTCGCACCGTCGATGACGGATCGGCAAGAGCTCGTGCAAAAATACATGATCGAAAATGGCTACAACACTAATTATGCCGCGTCATGGTTCTTGGTTCGTAGTGAATTCAAGTTGAGCACCAACGGTAATCCAGATCCCTCGCCGTCGACTTGTGACACCGAGGGTCGTGGTCGCTACGTGACGCGAGGCCCGCTCACCACCCGGTTGCTCGATGTCGGCCGCGCACCGGCCAACACCGTGCCGTTGCTCGCCGATGCGTCACCCGTGGGTCAATTGTCGGCGACGGTGGGCGAGTTCCAAGCGGGAACACCCTACGTCACTCCCATCATCGGTATGCCCGTTCACAACGTACTCACGCCATCCGCACCATCGACCACGAATTTCCTCGATGTCCCCGCGTTCCCAGCGACGACTCTCCGCGAAGGATTGGCGGGTTGGTTGCGAACGTGGGGCCACGAAGTCCGGCAAGATTACCGAGGCATGGCCGCCATTCACTCCGGAGTCGTCAACGTGTTGATGGCCGACGGTAGTGTTCGCGGCATCATCGACGATAACAACGACGGGTTCATCAACAATGGTTTTCCGGCAAGCAGTCCGTTTTGGGAAAGCGATGAAATCGAAGCGAAGGATTTGGTCCTGGCCAGTTACTACAACCTGAACTCGAAAGGAGCGGAGAACTAGAGTCAACGTGGTGTTCGATCGTGGCAACTCGGTGGGCCGCGACCTTACAGAATTCTTAACCCAAAACTCATGCGGTATTCGGAGTTGAATCCGCGTGTTTGAATAGTCGAGTTTCTTCGGAGACTCGCACTCCATCACTGAGAGAGTAGCGGCAGCGACGGTTGCCCGATGTCAACGCGAGACGCTTGAGCAAGAACGCTCGAGCCGGCGAGTTTAAGAGAAACGGCCGAGTTCGATGATCGCTTTCGAGCTCGGCAAAAGTCTGGGATTTTGCCAGACGAGCAAGCGTTACGTGGCGACCGCTAACGGTTAGCGGAAGTCAAAAAAAGAGGCGGGTGACCCGCGAGAACGATTCAGACTCGGAAAAGACGAGTCGTTCTTCAAACGGGCCACCACGCCAAAACACCCCTCGATTGTGGGCAAGGCACATCGCCATGTCTAGTACAAACTGTTTTAGGAGAATTTGGAATGAAATTGCGAAAGCAAGCTGAGGGTTTCACCCTCATCGAACTGTTGGTGGTCATTGCGATCATCGCTCTGTTGGCAGCCCTGCTGTTGCCAGCCATCACGAAGGCCCGTGAAGCCGCCCGCTCGGCCCAGTGCCAAGCCAACCTCAAGAACATCGGCATCGGCATGTTCAAGTACAGCTCGCGTACTCCAAGTGGTGCTTACTGCTCGGGTGCGTCGGACCAGTTCCGTGACGGTTGCATGGACACGTTCGGCTGGGTAGCTGACATTGTCAACGTCGGCGACGGTAACATGAACGAGTCGCTTGACCCATCCAACCCGCTCAAGGGCTCGGAGAAGTTGAATGAATTGCTCAAGTTGGTTCCATCGACGGGTGATCTGGCGAAGGACGGTGCAATCGTCAGTCGTAAGTACGTTGGTAAGTGTGGTACCTCCACCAACTACATGTTTGGGTCGAACACTGATGATCTTCGTCGCGAGTACATCTCGAAGAACTTCATGACCAATGGTTACAACACGAACTATGCCGCTAGCTGGCACTTGATCCGTGGTGGCTTGAAGACCACTGTCACTGGCGGTTTACTCTTCACCGGGCCAGACGATTTTTTCAAGGGCGTCGGTGGCACCACCGGTCCTTTGAGTGCTCAAGTGATGGACACCTCGCGTATCTCCAGCAGCAATGTCGCCTTCATCGGCTGTGCAGCACCTGGCGACTTGAAGGACGGCATACTTTCACAGACTCTCGAGCACGCTGACAACGGTCAAATTGTCAAATACATCGAAAGCGGCAGCCTGTTGACCGAAGCGTTCAACGACGGTCCTGCTCATGCGAACGACACCGCTGCGATCGCGTTGATCGACCCGAGTCGTTCATTGTCGAGCCAACTGGTTTGCGAACGTGACGAGCCTTCGACCGTCAATTGTGCAGCACCAACTGGTGATAGCGCTGGTGTGGACGCTCTCGGTACTACAGCAGGAAACGGAATCTACTTGCAAGACACTCGCGACTGGTTCGCTATTCACCAAGGCAGCGCTAACATCCTCATGGGTGATGGCAGCGTCAAGCAGTTCTACGACGTCAACAGCGATGGTTACTTGAACCCAGGCTTCGGCGTTGCTCCGGACGCGACTCAGATCGACAACGTTGGCTATGCTGACGCAACCGTCGAAATGACTCGTGACCAATTCTTCGGTGGTGTGTTCATCAGCGACAATTTCTTCAAGGGCAACTTTGAAGAATCTAACCAGTAAGCTCTTGACTTGCTGAGTTGACGATGATGGCTCCCTCGGCGAAAGCCGGGGGAGCTTTCTATTTGAATTCAATTTATTCCCGTTGCTATTGATTAATATGAAGTCTTTGCCAAAACGAATGAGTATCGCGTTCGCGACGGGAGTTTGCTTCCTACTTGCCGGCGTCGGTCTAGCGAGCATCGTGGTCTACAAACCGTATGGCGTCCGTGATAGCCAGCGTGCGGAGTACGAAAACATATTGTCGGACATTCGGCTCAAGGCCGAGCTATCACGGTCCAAAGTGACAAGCGAGTTGCCAACCGCCTTTGTACCCGAAGCGGTTCATGTCTTCGGGAATATGGCGCCGCACAGCAGCGATACGCACCAGTTTCGAATTCAAAACACGGGCTCTGGACCCTTAACGTTGGATGTGGTCGGTACATCGTGCAAGTGCGCGACGGGTCGGTTGACGAAGGGGATCGTGCCCCCGGGCGAGTCCACGGAACTTGAGGTGACATGGAATACGGGTCAACCAGGAGAGGAATACGATCAAACGGTCTTGCTGAAAACCAACGACCCCGAACACCCACAGATAGAATTGACGATCCAAGGCGAGGTTTATGCCGAGCTGGTCGCACCGGAGCAAGTTGGCTTCGCCAAAGCTGACTTAAGCGATGTCGTCAAATCTGGTTTCGTCATTTACAGCCAACTTTATAAGGAACTCTCCGTCGTTTCGTGCGATTGTGACTTACCGGGATTCGAGTGGTCGGTCGAGCCCGCGTCGATTGAAAAGATGGACTTACTCCACGCTGAGACGAAGTCGGCGTTGAATCTGAGCATCCAGTGCAAGCCAGCCAAGCGAGGTGAGTTTACCGGTACGGCGAAGCTCACGTTAATAAACGAATTGGGCAGTATGCTCGAGCGATCGATCACGCTGTCCGGCAAGGTCCGCGCGTCAATCAATTTTTACGACTCGGAGATTTACATGAAGTCGGGGCTCGACATGGGAACGTTCACCTCGGGCAAACGTCACGAGTTTGCGATTGTCGTTCGCGCCGATGAGAAGGATCGGGATTTGGAAGTTCTGCGAGTCGAACCACCCGAAGTCAAAGCGACCATCAAGCGACTCGGAAAGAACGGCGCGCATCGACTACTGATCTACATCCCCAAAGACTGTCCCACTGTCGTATTTAACCTAAACTCAAAGCGAGGTTACGTCGAAGTCGGTGATCCTAACGACAAGTCCTATTCGAACTGGTTGCCGATTTACGGAGCTGTCGCCAAAGCCGAACTCTAAGGGACTGTTTCGATATAATTTCCTCATGTCACTCTCCCGCTCGCGGGAGAGTCGGGCTCTCAGGCCCGGAGAGGGCAGGTGAAAAACGGGATTTTTTTTCGGAACGTTTACTAGGTTAGTGTCGATGTAGGCCGGATCAAGGAGCGTCAGTGACGCCGATCCGGCAGGATGTGGGGGGTGACATGAGTGTCGGTGGAAGATGCCGAATCTCCCCGAGCCTCGAACCGGCCTATGAGAGTATCTTCGCGTGATGAACAAGCGACACGAATTTCACCAAACGTGGGTGTTTGTTTGTTCGGCGATCGTTTTGTTGGTTGCTGCGACGCTGGCTCATTCGTCTGGATTGACCGGTGCGTTCGTCTTTGACGATGTCCCGGAGATCGTCGAGAGCGAGCGACTACGCGAGCCGATTCAAGTACGTGAACTGTTTCAATCACGCGGACTCGGTTACATCACGCTGAAGCTGAATTATCTGGCGTCCGAACTCGAGCCTCGGGGCTATCACCTGTTCAATCTGGCGGTCCATCTTGCCGCCTCTCTAGTGTTCTGGGCGGTTCTGGTTGAGCTGCTGGTGATTCGCCGCCATCATTGGCATCCGGCGATCGCTCGGCACGCGGAGTTGATTGCCTGGAGCTCAGCACTGTTGTGGTCCGTTCATCCGATCACGACGCAGGCGGTGGTTTACACGATCCAGCGATTGGAATCACTGTGGAGTCTCGCATTCTTGGTGGGACTGGCAAGCTACTTGGCCGCGATCCGGCAAACTTCACCGCGTCGGCGATGGATCGGGTTGACGATCGCCGTCGTGGTTTTTTGGATGGGCATGCTCTGCAAAGAACCGCTCGCGGTGGCGCTGGTGGTGCTGCCGATTTGCGATCGACTCTTCGGTGCTTGTTCACCTCGTCAATGGTTTCGAGAACGAGGCGTGTTCTATGCGGTGCTCGCAATACCGGTCTTGATGGCGATCCCCGTGGTCGTGCTACCGAGCATACTCTCGTCGGACAAAACCGCCTCGGGTGGCCTTTATACGCAAGTCGTCACGCCGATGGAGTACTGGCGAACGCAACCGGAAGTGCTGCTGCTGTACGTGTCGAAGATCCTGGTTCCGATTCGACAATGCTTCGACTATGGCTGGCCGCCACAGGACAACGTCGTACGATGGCTGGCGTCGACAGTGTTCGTCATCAACGTGCTTGCCGTGTCGCTGCGAGCATGTTGGCGAGGGCGAGCGTGGAGTTGTTTTTCGCTGTTCTTTTTCGCATGCACAGCGACAACGTGCCTAGTTCCACTGATTGACTTAGCGGTCGAGCACCGTGTTTATGTGGCGAGTAGCTGGCTGATCGCGGGAGGTCTCGCTGGCGTGACCGTCATTGGGTCACGCTTTTGCGAATCGCTTCGCATCGATCAATTGCACGCGGTTTACCTGGCCCGGTTCTTAATCGGGTTGTTAACGGTCACTCTTGCTTGGTTGACGCACGAGCGTTCGTCGATGTATGAGTCACCGCTCTCGCTTTGGCAGGACACGGCGATGACGGCGCCGTGGAACTTCCGCGCCCACGTGAACGTCGCTTCGGAACAGTTGAAGCGTGACGAGCCGAAGGCGGCGATCGCCAACTGTCAGCTCGCTCTCGGTTTGCCGAGCTTCGATCGACAACCGGATCACCAGCAGGCGAAAGTCCACGACTTGCTCGCGTCGGCGCTTTCCAACAGCGGCGATATCGATGCCGCGGTAATCGCCGCGGAGAAGGCAGTGGCGCTAACTCCTGGCGGCAGCGATCATTGGATGCGGCTGGCCAGTGTCTACACACAGCATTCGATGTGGACATCGGCTGAAGCGGCGCTGAGACGCGCGATTGCCAACCGGCCCAAACGCGCGGTCCTGTACGAGCACTTGGCGACCGTTCAAATGAAAACCGCCCAGTGGCGATCAGCCAAAGAGTCGCTCGAGCGTGCCAAAACGCTGGGCGCCAGCGATTCGTCGGACATTCATCGGCGGATCTCCGAACTCGAGACCCGATTGGACCGTGCCGCAAGTTCCGCCGACGTGCGGATTGAAGAAGGGTCAGGCGATGCAGCGGCCTGGGTTTCGGCCGGCAACACCTACCGCGTCGCCGGTGACGATGCGCAAGCAGCCCGCAGCTACGCACGAGCGGTCGAATTGGACGGTCGCAACAGTGCCGCGCTCAACAATCTCGGCGCAATGATCTCCGCGAGCGATCCGGCTCGTGCGGAATCCATTCTCCGCCGCGCCGTCGAAGTCGACCCCGCGAACGTCCAAGGCTGGCATAGCCTCGGCAACGCACTCGTGCGACTGGAGCGTTTAGACGAGGCGGTTGAATGTTACCGCCAGGCACTCGTCATCAATCCATCCTTTGAGCCGTCACGCCAAACGCTCGAGAAAATTTCGAGGGCCGTCGCGCGGTAGGACGCTGTCGTTGACGAGGAGTTGCCCTTCTGGCTGCTGAAATCTCGGTTGCTGTACCGCCTTGAGGCGGGTTTTGCGGTGCAGAAGCCGGCTGAAGCCGGTACACCAACAAGCGGAACGACCCTCAGTTCCCTAAATCGAAAGCGGCGAGTCGTTTTTCATCCTTGATGAACAACCGCTTGCCGGAAACGGCAGGAGTTCCGAAACAAGGTTCACTCATGACGGGTTCTTGGGTGAACGACAGTACGCGCGGTTCGTCCTCACCGCAAAGCACCGATGCCAAGTGGCCACGTTCGCCCAGTAGAATCATCGCATTGCCGGCGATCAGTCCCTGGCCACGACGGAGGATGCTGTGATACCGCCAGCGTAACTTGCCGGTGGCGAAGTCAACGCAGCGGAGTTCGGCGCCGCCTTGGCCCGCCGACGTGAAGGCGTACACGAGTCCATCGCGAAGCATCAACGTGTTGTACTGGCAATCGATGATGCGTCGGTCTTTCCAAACTTGTTCATGGCCGCGATCGGGCAAGATCCGGAGGCAAATCGCGCCGGGGCCCGGCCCCGTCACCGCGAGCACTTTGTCGTCATGCACGATGGGTGAAACGGAGTTGTAGGACATCGGCGCCTTGCTAAACAGCTCGACAAACCAGTCGAATTCGCCGGTGTCGGGATTGAGCGAGATGAGCCCCTTGTCGGTCATGAGCAAGACGAATCGCTTGCCATGAACGCTGGTGACCACTGGCATTGCGTAGGCGACACCGTGGTCCATCGCGGTCCAGCGAGTTTCCCCCGTCGCGGCATCCATCGCGATCACACCGGCGTTTTGTGAACCAGCTCCCAGGTTCAAAATGAGTTGGTCGCCGTCCAGCAGCGGGCTGGTGCCGACGGGAAAGATCGCTGGCTCGACGTCGTACTCCGCATGCAGCTCACGATGCCAAACGACGTGGCCATCGTCGAGATCGAGGCAATCGAATTGGCCTTGGCCACCGATGTGAAAGACACGTCGCGACTTGGCGTCGATCACCGGTGTGCTGTAGGGGCCGTTGCTGTACTCAAACTCACACTGGGCGGTGGTCGAATAACGGTGTTGCCAAAGCAGTATTCCATCTTCGGCTCGATGGCACTGGACGATTTCTTCATCACCGACGCGATGGCTGACGACGACGCGCCCGTCCGCGACCACGGGTGAGCCGTAGCCTGTGCCCATCTCCGCTTCCCAAAGCAGTGGCGGGCCAGTGTCCGGCCAGATAACATTGGCCGACACATCACCTCGCGATGTTCGGTGGGGACCGAGTAGTGCGGGCCAATCATCGCGAGACTGGAAATCAGTGGGCGTGGTCGCATACTGGGCACGCGCCGCTTGATCCGGTGCATCCGCAACTTTCGGTTCCACTAGCGGCAATTCGTAGTCGCGCTGCGGCGCGGGGCGATTGCAACCCAGAACGAGAGCGACGAGCAGCAGCGGATAAGTGATTGAGTGCATGAGTTCCTTGATGGTTCGTTCGTCACTGAATGGTTAGCCTCGTAGGCCGGATCGAGGCTTGGGGAGATCCGGCCTACGTCAATACACTAAGGAACTCGAAATTCTTCGAGCGATTCGATGACAACGGGGGCTTCATTGGTTTCGACGTTCACGACGGATGAATCACCGTTCCCAAGACTCGCCAACCACGCGAATCCACCGAGCATCACGATAAAACTGGCAAGGACGCCGGCGAGCTTGGGATAGCTTGCCAGTCGAATCCGAGGTCGATCGACAAACGTGCTTGGCGGACGCGAGGGCAACAGCTCGATCGGCTCGGCCACCCGTTCTTGGATCGCCGTTTGCAATTGCACATTCGCAGCTTTGAGTGAGTCGATCCGCTCGGAGGGATCTGCCGCCGTGAACCGCTGAATCACCGGCAACAGGTCTCTCCAGGGCGTATCCACGTCGAGGCCATTGCCCGCCGTCGATCGCCAATCACCTGAAACGGCGAAGAGCAACACTCGTCCGATACTGTAGATCAGTCGCCGGCAACCGGTGCTCTGCGATCCGGAAATCGTTTCGGGCGGCATGCAAGCTCGATCGTCACTGGCGAAGACCAACGCGTCAGTGCTGGTGATGCGGCGTTTGCGAAGGAACACCAGCACATCGGTTTCGTCCAGATCGACCAATCGTACTCGGCCATCCGTGGTGAAGATGACTTGCCGAGGACGAAGACCCTGAAGCGAATCCACTTTCGCTTCACGAAAACACTCGATAACGCGGGCGATCATGCGAACCGCGTCATCGCGATGCAGCGGCCCATGCCGATCGACAAGATCTTGAAGGCTCTCACCAATCACATGCTCGCGGATGACATACAATCGATCGTCGTGATCGAAAATTCGATCAGGCAGTGTCAGTCTCGGTGATGATACAGACAGAGACGTTTTCGCGATCGAGCGATACGAATCGGTATCGAGGGAAAGCTCCTTCGCAAATCTTCGCATCCGCAGCATCCGTCCGCTCGGTAGCTCACGGACGAGGTACGTCTCCGCGTGTGGCTTGGATTCGAGCAAGTCAACGATGAGATACCGATCAACCAACAGGTCGCCCAACCGGTTTTGGGCAACAAGACGCGATTGCAAAGGGGTCGGTCCCGCCGCGCGGTCGGAGCCAGGAGCATTACAGGCCGCATGATACAGGGATCGATTCGATCTCCACCACCATGCTGGATTCGCCATGGCAATCACTGCCGCAACCGGCTGAGCGTGTCCCACACCTTGAGCCGATTCTCCTCGCCGACGGTGACCGCGTACTCGGGCACTTGTAGAGCGGCATCCGTATCGGAGATTGCCACGCCGACGACCGGACCGCTGTGTGCCGGGCGGCCGTCGGCAGTCAAGTCGATGACTTTGCCAGTCCCCAAGTTTCCGATTTGAACGTTTCCTCGATCGTCGGCGGTGATCAGCCATTGACCATCCTGGGTTACCGAATACCGCGGTCGACCACTGGAAGTCAGCAGCGGTATCGATCGTAGGGTGGAGCCGACAACGCAGCTGACGACTTGCATTTGGTTGCCCCGTCGAAAGGCGATCAACGTCGAGCCAGCGAAACTGGTGCCGCGTTCGGCTCGCTCCTTGGGCGTCAAACGACGCGTTACAAAGAACAGCGGTCGGTTCGCGCTCTCGTCCAAGAATGGGCCTTCGCGTTCGACCGGCCCTACGAATCGGTGGATGCCTGCAGCCGAAGGCAGACCGCTTGCGGGCCATTCGATGCGATAGACGCTGTACGCGTACCGCTCCTCCGAAATTTTAGAATGCACCACTAACATGCGGTCGTCGGGCGAGAAGCAGAGCGTTGACGGTCCCGGCGATCCTTTCTCTTGATTCTCACCCTCGCTGTTGGGTTGAATGATCCAAGGATTGCTCATGCTCCCTTCTTCCACCAAAGTAATTTGTCGCGGATCGAGGGTCGATGGATCGGCGATGAGCAAGCGGTATCCATTACGTTCTCGCACATTGAATGCGATCGCGCGATGGGTGTTCGCGAAGGCCATCGCCGTGATCTCGCTCTCAAACCCGCGCAGGGTCGCGACCGGCGCCGCCGACTGACGCATCAGGTCTTCGTTGCGGAACACCTGCAGCGCGACGCTTTCCTGGTTGGGCAAACCGCGATTGGCGATCGCGAAGAGTCGCTCTTCGCCGTAGGGCGGATCGTCCGACGACGTCGCGTAACGAAGCGCTTCTAAAATTGACCTTGAAGTTCCGTCCTGAGAAAACACCTGCAAGTCGGGCATCGTCAGCACGCCACGGCCATCGGGCAATCCGAACAACTCGCGCACTTCCAATTGCAAATCATCCCAGGCGTGCGTCTGGACGCCGGTAACGCCGAAGTCCCAAACGTAAAGCGAACCGGGTTGTTGGGCGCTGCGAGGCATGGCGGCATAAACGAATCGCCCGTCGTTCAACTGTGGCTCTACCGTTCTGACGCCGCCGCTGAAGTCGAATTTTGTTTCAGCGCTGAATAACAGATTCGATTGATTGTCGGCGAAGGTTTTTGATCCGGCGGCACGTTTTAAACTCGTCAGGCTACGTCGTTGCTCGTGAAAGTCCCGACGAGCATTGACGAGGCGAGCGACGACAGCGTCCGTCGACTCCGTGGACGCTTCGATCCGTTTTAGTTCACGATATTTCGACGCCACTTCACTGGTTTGGCGAGAGTCGTCCTCAAACAAACTGAACACCTCTCCTTCGGCCGAAATTCCCGACCCGGTCAACAGCGCCGCGCGCACATCCGCGAATGCGTCTTCTTCCGCGGATACTTCTTCAAAGGCTGCATCAATCTCTGGTAGGTTTTGTAGATCTGTCGACGCGACGGCCTCGGCTTGAGGAATCGCGTCATCGCGTCCCTCCAGCGACCCGGCCGGTATCGACCAGCGGCGGACGGACCGGTCTGCCGAACAACTGACAAGCTGGTTGCCGCCCTCCGCGATCGCCAACGAAGCGATAGGAGATTCGTGCCCGATAAACTGGAACGCCGATTTCTGGTTGCTCAAGTCGATCACTTCGATCAAGCCTGAACGTTCGCCCACGATCAGCTTGCTGTCACTGACGAACTGAATCGCATCCGCTGGCGAACGAAGTGCGACGCTGACCGACGGCTCAAGTTCACCGCCCCAGGCCATGTCGCGACCGAGCTTCCACACTTTGACATGCGGCGTCGCACCCCCAAAGCTGACCGCGATGGCGTTTCCGTCGGCGCGAATGATCGCGGCCAGCGGCAACGGCTCACCCTGGGCGAGCGTCACGATATCGGGTTTCGCCGTTGATGACGATGTCAACGATTCGATCGTGACACTCTTGTCCGTCGCCGCGAGCACGTACTTCCCCTGACTGGCGTTCAACAGCCGCACCGCTCCGTCACACCGCTGCAGCCGTGATGACAACCGTCGAGGCGCCCGCACCGCGATCCCCGCATCGCCCCCAATCCAAACCGCATCATGATCCGCGATGCTCAAGGTTCTCGGAATTTCCGCCAATTCATTGCGTTCCAACTCAACGGCGTCCAGCGAATCGAAACTGCGCACCGATCGATCGTCCAAGGCGACATGCACTCGAGCCGAGTCCGCAGAAAACGCGATCGCCGTGATCGCACCGGGAACGCTCCATTGAAGTGGTTGGCTCTCGGGATCTTTCAAATTCCAAATGACCACCGTGGACCCACTTCCCAGTCGTCCCGAGCCGGACGCCGACGCGGCCAACTTCGTGCCGGCAAGATCGACGGCCAATCGATCGAAAGAAACATTTTCACTCGCAACGAGAGCCTTCGTCTGACTTTTCGCAACATCAAATACCGAGACCGATGACGTGCCATCGGCGATCGCGATGGCACCCAGCTGCGGTAACTCGATCAAGTCTTTCACGGTCTTGAACTGTAACCCAATGCCTCTTCCGTTCTCGTCGATAGGCACGACTTGCATCGATGCCTTGCCTTGGGACCGAATGGCCAGAGAGGAGGCGTCAATGAACATGGCTCGTTCGACGTCGCCATCCACTTTGATCTCAAGCGGCGCGGTATCGCCGCCGGCCAGTTGATGAACGAGCAAACGACCGTCGGTTGCCAGCGTCGCGATTCGAGTTTGCCGTGCTCGCGTTAAGATCTGTTTCGTTGGCGGCAACCCCTCTCGCCACGTTCGCGGCGAAGCCGGATCCGTGCAATCCAGAATCCGCCCACTCTTTTGTTCGAGCGCCAGCACCAATCCTCCCTCGAACGTTTCTATTTGCGAGATGGCTGCGTCACTGACTTGGTGAGACGTCTCGATTGAACCCGTCGCCGCGTCCATCAACCAGAGTTGGCCGGTCTCGGTGACCGCTATCAATTGCGAATCGGTATCGCGATAGGCGAAGTCGTTGATGCGGACCGGGTCATCGTCCGACCAGACGATGCTCGCCAGTAACCGTGGCCGAATCGCACCCTTGCTGTCCACCACCAAGCAACCGCCATCGGCACGTGGAAACAGTTGCTCGATTCCCGTCGGCTCATCGTGCTCAGCGACCAAGAAGCCCGTCGACGCTTCGATGGTGACGATGCGGCGATTGTCGCTCGCGATGATGGTCTTGCCCGTCGAATCCCAGGTCGCCTGGCGACAAACAAACTCCGACGGCAACTTGATCGCTGGGCCCAACTCAGTTGTCGTGCTCAGCCATAAATCACCCTGATCATTCGCGACCACAAACTCCGCTGAGCGTGGCGAGGCGGCGAGCGCCGTGACGGTGCCGCGTGGTAACTTGACACGAGTTGCTTCTGCCACTCCTTTGGACACAATTTCTAACTCGTTGCCGGATCCGAACACGGCGACCGAGTCACCCAGTGATGCTTGAGTGAACGACGTGCTGATTTTGACCGTGGGTGCCGCCGCGATCGCTTCCGACGAGACATCGGCAACGTTCAGCGTCCTCAACACACCGCCATCGTCGACGACGCGGACGATCCCAGCGTCACCGACATGAATCGCTCGAATGGCTTTCGCATCAGGTAATTTCAATAACGGTACCGGACGACTTCGCTGTTGATCCGACTGCCAAACCCACAATTCGCCTTGATCGTTGCCGAACACGCTGACGCCTCCATGAAACGCGATCGACGTCAGCTCACCCGGCATCGATGCGAGCGAGGTCGAGCCCGCAATGCGTCCGTCACTTGCATCATAGAGTCGCGCCAAGCGATTTTCTTTGGCGACCAACACCACACGATCGGAGCCGCTATCCGACGCGATCGTCAATTGGTCGCCCGATTGTGGCAACGCGAATGACTGCGACGGCGCAATGATTTTTCCGTAACGCCCCACCGATGTCGCGAACATCACGGCTCGCTGCCCCGGTATCGGCGTCAATACCGTGACCTGGTCCCGCAAATTCAAGCGGCCAATCGATGTCGCGGTCGCCGCCTCAAAGAACTCGATGGTAGCCTGATCCGTGGTCGCCGCAATTAATCTCACGGGGGACGCGTCGAGCGAACACGCGTCCGTCACCACACTGCCGCCGGGGACACGGTAGCGCTGCCGAACTTTCGCGTCGACAACGCCCAAAACCAGGGCGGACGAATCAGCAGCAAACAACACACCCTCACCATCCTCGGTCGTTCGCAGCATCCGTACGTTGACGGTCGGCAAATCGAGATTTCGCCGCTGAACAATCGGCAACTCGAAACGACGAACGTTCCCTTGTTGGTCAGCCGCGATAACGCCCTTCGCACCATCGACAAACGCGAGCCCTGTCACGGGCGCACTCGACGTGGTCAATACGCTCTGCCGGATCTTTCCGTCCTGCGGCGCCCACACTCGGACTTGGCCCGTCGTATCCCCCACCGCCAAACCGCCGCCAGAGCTACTCTGAATCATGCGAGTCGGCGACCCTGCCAATTCGACATAATCACGAAGCGACTCAGCATCGGGCTGACCGTTTTCGAGCCGCCAATAGACCACTTTGCCCTTGCTGCTCGACGCTTTCCCAGCCGTCGGTGCCACCGCCGCAAACAAGAATTTCCCATCGCCATACGACTGCATACCAACGACACTATCGTTGCCCACGCTCAAACTCGATGCGGCGTCGGACGCCTCCAGCCACAACCGCACGTCGCCTTCACGATCACCCGTCACATAAGCCCCCGCATAGCCGACCGGCGCAATCGCGGTGATCGCGTGAGCATGCGCGAACTGTCCTTGGGAAGCGACTTGCCCGCGACGACGTTGACGCTCGAACGCGTCCAATCCCGAAACCTCGTCGACCGAGAAAACCTGGACGTTTCCGACCGTGTCGCCCGCAAACAAACGACGTCCGCCTGGATCGAGAGAAAATGCAGCGGGCGTGAACGATGGCCCACCAATGGCCCGGATCAGCTTCTTATTCTCCATGTCGAACAATCCGACCGTGGAGTCACCACGATCAAACGCAAGCAAACGACCGCCGTTATCTAGATCGATTGCAGGCGGTGGTGGGATATCGACGCCCGTGACCACAAGCGGTGCCGCCAGCTCTGGAACCGTCGCTGCGGTCTCACTCGGCGGAGCTGCCGCCGCCACAGCCACCGCGGCAACTGCCTCGAGCGGTGCGGGCGCTGGTGGTGGTGCAGCTGCGGCTGCGGCCTCCACCTCTTCGGTTTCCGCTCGCGCCGTCCGTTGACGCGCTCGCGCCATCATCCGGTCCTCCATGCTCTCACTGCATCCGACCACCCCAGCCAAGAGCGAGACTAGCGACAACGATCGAACGATCATGGCGGCAATCACCAGCGCTGGCTCAAGACGGTTCGTTGAGATCCAGATTCCAGGTCTTCGAGTCATAACGGTTAGGTATCTGCGGTCGATGGAGCAAAAAACGCCGCGAACTCCGGCCATCAGGGTCAAACCCCAAGCACCAAACGCTCGCACCCAAATTGTCGCACAAATGATCGATTGATTGCACCCAATCGAGATGAGAATACCACGAGCGAATTTCGTGAATTTCCGATGAAGAACAGCTCTTGGCTGAAAATTTTTGTTCCCATTCGCTGCAATCAATACATGGCTGAAGAACGATCTGAGATCTCACTCCGTGCGACTATCGCGATAGCCGAGATTGTCCATCGGTTTCGCTCGTTGCGTCCCAAACGAAAACATTTTTCTTGCAACATGCTCAGCGACTCATGCCAAAGTCACTGCTAAGTCAAAACATGAAGATTGCGTCTGCATGTGTTGTTGCGTCGACCGGGCTTCGATAAGCTCGCGTCAAGACGGTCCGCACACTTACTTTCCACTCGTTGCTCAACCAGGAAATCACCATCAAATGAATCTGCCGTTATTCGTCCAGTGGTGTGGAGTGGTATTTTTCGTGGTGGTGATTTTGACTGCGACGGTACTCTCAATCGCCGCTTGCGTCCTCGCATTTGTCACGAAGAAAGCAGATCTGCTTACGGCGTTCTTACCGCTCACCCTCACACCCTTCGCCATCGCCGCAAGCACGACCCTGATTGACTTAGCATCGTCAATTGCCACACAACTGGACGCTGATTCCGCCGCGATTGATCCTGCTCTCCTGCTACAACTCAATCTCATGCAGCTCTTGGTCGGTGTGGTCGCCACGATCCCTGCCGCGACGATCACCATCCTAGGGCGATTGCTATTGCTACTAGGCGCCAGCGGGGTCGTGCTAGTACGCAAGCGAGAGAACGTGAACGAAGGACCCGCTAAATTCACAGCAGAAGAATGGGTGAATCGGGAGACGAACGATTACCTCGAAAAGCTGGTTCGGCAGCGTTAGAGATTATCTTCCGCCAAACAACCGCCGCAGCGCCTGCTCCGCAGCATCTTGTGAATCACGAGGCATTTTGGGTTTCAAGTGAGCAGGAATGCGTTTGAATTTTGAGGTTGTGTCGGCGTTCTGTTCCGATGCGTCCTCACTCGATGGAGACCCGTGGTCTGGCTCGGTACCGTCGTCCCCGGCGACAATCAGCTTGGCGACATTGTCGATCGCGTTCGAGGCTGTGTCGAGCTTCACCTCCGGTGTTGATGCGGATGCTCCGATTGCCGCCTTCCGAGCGACTTTCGAGCGCGTTTCCATGGTCTTTTCATCCACGGCAATCGTGTCCGTCATGGTCTCGTGATTCCAGCTGGTGCAGGGAATTCCATCGACTTCCATCAATAGTGAATCAAGTTCACGCAGGATGTTTTGTTTACGCATCGCGGCCTGATCGGTCTCACACGGTTCGCCGGATTCCTGGTCACGAATCGAGACGCGAAACTTCCAATCACCGATTTGAATCTTATCGTGATGGGAAACTGCGACTCGCAAGCCTTTCTCCAATCGATTCCCATTGACCTTGATGCCATTACGACTGCCCAAGTCTTGGATCCACACTTTCTCGGCTGTGCAGATTAAGACTCCATGCTTGCGGCTTACCGAATCGCCAACCAAGCACAAATCCCCTGCAGGATCGCGTCCGAACGTCGTTTGCCCGGCGGGGATTTCAATCCGCCGACCACGGAGCTGGCTATTTCGGCAGACAAGAGAAACGGTGAACAAGGTCGAAGAGCCAAGAGGAGATTGGGGCGTGCCGAGGGCACAAACCCCCACTCTACTGAATCACAATGAAGACAGTGTGAACTCCCCATGTCGATCATGGTGACTCGTGTCTTTCGCTTCGAGCGAAAGTAACGTTTCTACATTCTTTCTCTGGAAGCGAAACGCGACAACGACTTCAGTTAAACGAGTATATAAACTTTCGCAACTGGTTCTCGAGTTTCTTGATTAGCAAGGGCGTCCCCGCAAGCCCATGTCGAGTCGCAATCTCTAGATCTTCGCGACATTGAAGTGAGACATTCGCTCCGCTCTTGCTGGTCGAGTACCAGCGAAATGCAGCCAGTATTTGGGGGACATACGCGGGTTCGCCAAGCCGGGACAATCGCAGCCAATAGTCGTAGTCAAACGCCAGTGGGAGCGATTCGTCCAAATATCCGATCGACTCCATCACATCGTGTCTCCAAAACACGGTCATCTGGCTGATGAAATTATTCGCTAGCAACCGAGGGCGACTGTATCGCTTCGCTTGAAAACGTTTGTAGGTCGATATCCAGCGGCGAATTTCAAGGTCATCTGAGTCAATTACCCGACAATCGCCATGTAGCCAAATGAGCGAAGCGTCCTCGTTGAACCTGGATGCTACCTGCTCTAGCGCACCTGGCATCAGAACGTCGTCACTGTTGAGCCAACCGACAACGTCACCGGTAGCTACCCTCAGGCCTTCGTTGATGGCCGCCACCTGTCCCTGATCCCGCTCGCTGATCCATTGGAGTTGGTCTTGGTAACTTCGCAAAATGTCCACGGTTCCATCCGTGCTCGCCCCATCGCGGACGACGTACTCCAGCGAAAAGTTGCCACGCTGTGCAAGGACGCTGTCAATCGTTCTTGCAATGAACTCGCCATGATTGAATGACGGAGTGACAAGGCTGATTTTAAGCTTTTTAATGTCTGGGGCGGCCGTGTTTAATCCGGCAGTGATCGATTACCGCGTGCGCCGACTGGACGATCGCGTCAGCGGTAGCGACGTTTGACTTTGCCGTACTCATCATCGTTGCTCGATAGATCGGCAAGATCCGCAACACCCGGCGCTGGATCTCACGCTTGAAGGTCCAACCACCCGCGTCGATTGCTCGATCGATGATTCGTCTCGCCTGCGTGTGAAAGCCGAAAGCCGCGATATTCCATGCCGATTCGATCGTTCGCCACCGAAATGCCTCGCGAAGCCCTGGTACTTCAAGCATTCCCGGATGCTGATATAGCATCGCCGCGAGGAACTGCAAAACCTCCAAATATGCGAGGCTACTATTCTGGGAAAGGTTTGCACCGTGCGAGCGACGTCGATAAAGTCGCTCCGGCAAGTAGCACGATTCACCGATCGTGGACAAAGAGACAAGAAAAGAAAAATCCGTAGCGACCTTGTAGCATTCGGCCAACTGCCCAACCTTCTGCCAAGCCGACTTGCGAAACATGATTCCCGGAAAACCTGATGGATACATGCTATGAGTGATCGCCATCCGCAACCCAACCTCCGCACTCATCCGCCAGGCACCTTTCGATCGAACGACATTCGGGTTACGCCGACAGTCACGCTCAAAATGACGCTGAGCAAGACTAGCAGCACGATGACGCTTTTCGAACCGCCTGCCCCCATGCGTGACAAAACAAAGTTCGGGCCACTGCGCGAACCGATGCAAGCATTTCTCAATCTTGGTCGGCTCGAAGCAATCATCTTGCTCAAGCACCGAGATCAGGGGAGATGTGGCGCTGGCGATCCCAAGATTCAGCGGCCGAGCGGGCGATCCAGAATTGACGTCGGTCGCAAGCTGAATGAACACGAAGGGTAACGAATACTCGTTCGACCATTCCTTCGCCACGCGAACGGAATCGTCCGTCGACCCGTCATCCACCAGAATCAATTCGCGAGGAACCCGAGACTGCAATCGAACCGTGTCTAACGCCTCGCGGAGGAACGAGGCGCCATTGTAAACCGGAATAATGACGGAAACGTGAAGACTCGGTGACAAGAGGAGTAACTCGCTTAAACATTGGAAAATCGGAGGTCGACGAAGTACTCAGAAACATCAACGAGTCAGTCGTACGACCGCTGTATCGCGCGGAACCAGCGAAATGAGATTCGGCGCACCAGCGGCCGAAGCAACGCCCGATAGAATGGATACGCCAGCAGCATCAACCCTGTCATCAACCGACCGCGATTTCCCACAATCAAATCGACTGCGAGTCGCTGATAATATGCCGCTGGTTTCGATGAACGGCCCGTAGCATCGCAAATCGCAATAGGTGTATCGCACTTGACCCAACGCAATTCGGCGATTTGGTTGAAGAATACGTAATCACTAATCGTCACGCCACGGCAAACGAGATAACTGCCAAAATCATCGTGTATTGACTTTCGATAGATCACACCTTGATGATGAATGTTCCGTTGCTTCAAATCGCAATAGACTCGTTGGGAAGCATGATCGCGTTCTAGCATCACATCGCCGTAGACAACATCAACATCATCGTTTGCCATGAGCATCGCCTGCCTCAATGATTCAGATGAACAAAAGCGATCCCCGGCGTTCATGAACAAGACCCATGGCGTCGTCGTCATCGCCAGACCTTTGTTCATGGCATCATAAATACCGCGATCGGGTTCACTGACAAAGATGGTCGTGCCACCATGGCGAATGAGCAATGTAGCAAACTGACCCGTTCCATCATCCGAAGCTCCGTCGATGATCACGTGCGTGAACGACTGAAACGATTGTTCGCGAACACTTAGCAACGTCAACTGTAAGCCCGGTGTATCGTTGCGAACGATGGTGACGATCGTCAGCGGTAGGCTGGTTCCAATGTCGCTCACTGTTCAAGCTTTACCTCAATGCGATCCATCCATGCCTGACGCTTGAATCCCACAAGATCACGGATCACCAAGGCGAAACCATTCCGTTGAGTCGTCGATAATTCGGATCGCATGGATCAGCAATTCCAAAACCTCGACGAGTTCAACAAAGTTCGCGGTGCGACAATCCGAGCAATGCTGATCGACGTTCGCATTTTACGGAGGGGGCTAACAATATCGGCGGGCTCGACCCGCAATCCAAGTCAACGGACAATCACGGTCAAGCAAGTCTTCGACGTGCAGCGCGAAGGCACGCACGTGTTGCTTGGCAATACAGACGAAACACCGTATCGCCTCGATCGTGTTGTAAAAAAGCTATCAAATTCGACGCAAGCACAGAATCCGTCAACCTGGGCTCCAACCACGATGGAATCATGACGCTGCCGACCAAATTGATTTGTGTCTCGCTGCGATGAAGCAGCGGGACGTGGATGCAACATCAAGCATTTCAGCTAAATATCCAAGTGAATGCAAGAGTGTAAGGCAGTCAAACATCGCCTTCACATGATGAACCTCAAGTAGAATCAATGGACGTTGTTCGGACAACAGTTGGCTCGCACCCTCAAGCACCACGCATTCGGCTCCTTCAACATCAATCTTAATGATTGATGGCGCTGGCAGACGTCCAGTTGCCACAAGATTATCAGCTGAGTCAGTCAGCACCTCGATACTTTCGAAGTTTCCATAAACCCTGGCGCCGAGCGCAGTCTCGGTGCCTTTGATATATCCACCAAAACTCTGGCCGCCATCAACCCCGTTGTGACTCTGAAACTGGACGGAGCCTTGTTTGTCTGACAACGCAATGTCAACGGTTATTATTCTTTTGCCAATGTGTGGATTTCGGTCAATGTGCATGTGCAGTCGACGACGATTGGCTGGGTTTGGCTCAAAAGCGACAACTCGACCATGCTCTCCAACGAGGGATGAAAACAACAGCGCACTGTATCCAATATGGGCACCTACGTCCCAAATTACGGAACCCTGCAATTCATCCAAGGCTGCAACGGTGTCGAACAGAAAACGATCGTAGTCACCCGTGACCATTTCCCGAAAATTAGAGGATCGCCATGGAACGTAGAGTTCAATACCCTTGCCAAGCCCTTGCTTGATGCATTGCCATTTCGGATGTTGGCCGCCAACTAGTTTACTCCGGGTCCACCGGTATACAGCCTTGGGTGAGACACTCATCAAATCGTCTAGTTTTAAACGAATCATTCGTTATCTTTCGGCCTGATTGCGCGAAACTGCACAGGTCAATGAAAACTTGCTTTATAGATATCGATCATCTTCGTTGCTGCGCGATTCCAAGAGAACTTCTGTGCATTTACTGAGCCGCGTTCTATCAGAGATGATCGGTTGTTTGAAGCTTGAATAACCGCGTTCGCAAGGCCGTCTGGATCTGTTGGCTTAAAGTAGACAGCACCGTCTCCTGCGACCTCTCGAAAAACGGGTATGTCACTGGCGACAAGTGGACAGAAATTCAATTGTGCTTCAAGAACTGGTATACCGAAACCCTCCATCAAACTCGGAAATACAAACGCGCTCGCACGGTTATATAGTTCTGCAAGCTTGTCGTCGCTGACGTATCCAGTCCAATCAATTCTTGCTCGAACGCCGTAAAATGCGGTCAAAAGTCGCTCGTGAATTGTCGCCGGGCGTCCGACGACCAATAATCGTAGTTCGGGTGGCCAGAATGTGCTAGCTAGAGCTCGGAGGACGACTTCAAAATTTTTGTACGCGTGACGGTGCCCCACAAACAACACATATGGCGCATGAACAATCGTGGCAATGGGCTCCCTCGCACGACAAAGATGTTCCCCTCCAAGTGGAACGACTTCTATACGTGTCTGCAAATGAGGATGAATCGCCAACAGCGCGTCCCGTGTTGCGTGGGAGATACAAACAAGAGTGTCCGCTTGCTCTATGGCAGCGGACTTGCGTTTTGATTCAAGATACCCCCAACGCCCCATAATATCGGGTAACTGTTCTGGAATCATATCATAAACATACTGGATTTGGTGGATCTCTAACTCCGGACAGGGGATAAAGAAAGCAGATTGGTAAACATCAAATTTTGAACTTGCCGATGATAACTTCCACGAAACCTTCTTGCGCCGCGTGAACCTACTAAACTCCCCTGCCTGATTCCGATCTCGCATACACGAGTGAAACGAAACTCCCGCGATCTCATATAAAAGCGGATTCTCGGTTCCAATTGTGTAGTCAATATCATTGCATGAGCGGGCAACTGTCTCCATGACTACACGCGCGATTCCTCGTTGCAAGAGGTTCTCCAGCGGATAACCATCGAGGTACACCCGTGGACGAAACTCGTCAGGCAACATCATGCGTTCGTTGGGCACGTAAGTTCGATACACGCTACGGCGCGAGCTGCGGCCGCACGGTCAGCAGGCAGTCGATAATCTGCAAGGTGGATATCAGCGTATTCAGCATCCTGACACGCTTCAGATGTCGATACGTGCCACCCATCTGCTGAGTAGCGATAGAAAACATTGTTATATGCACTAGGACCAAACGCTGAGATGATATTCTCTAGCATTTTTGGAGTGAACTGCTGAAACCATCTGTGTCTTTGGCTACGTCCGAAGGGCACTGTAATCAAGGTCCTGCCGCCGGGCCGGCTTAATCGTCGAAGTTCGCGCACAACCTTCAGGTAATCCTCTTCGCGTTGTTCGGAGAATTGCGACTCATCGGTATACAACAAGGTGTTGTCCATGCCTACGTGCTCAAGTGTTGACACGCAAGAAATTGCATCCATACACCCGTCCCGCAACAGTGTCTCGCGAAGGTCACCATAGATGTAGGACACAGATGCATCTTCATGTACGTACGGCTCAGGCGCAAGCGTTGAAATCAGTACTCTGCAAGACGAAACTTCCTGTCGAGTCAGTATCCATTTATGATTTAGCGCAGCGCCGGCATCGAAAATGATTCCGCTCTGATTAGCCAATCTCGACAGTAGCCAGCCATATTCAATGACGCGTTCGTCAAATCCAACTCCGTAGCCCCGTGGCAACTCTGCCGCTGATGCGAATGCGGCAAGCAAGTGACGCGACTGAAGTTGCTTTTGGATATATCTGTCGCGATGATATGCATAGCCCATACTCCAAGGCTTTTTGCCACGGAGAAGGTATGCCGAGGCAAGGACGATGTTCTTTAACATTACCAATCGCTACCGTCATTTGAAAAGTTGTTACGAATGATGCAATTGCCCTGTTAAGACTTAAAAGAAAACCTGTCCGCTATCACCCCGAGTTCCCATCTCATCCGATGTCTGATAGAACGCGGGACATTCATCACATTATTGGCGATGAACTCATCCGCATCAACGTGCTGACACACAGTTTCAGGATGCATGTAGGGTGTGGGCAATGACGTTTCTATTGGCAGTTCCCAATCAGACTGCCCAAGTGTATGAGTGCCGGACTTGTCAAATCCAATATTTCTAACCAAATTCAATTCAGGTGTTACGGTGAGCAATTGATGCTTCCAGAGGCTGTGTACCCAGCGATAGTCCCACGTATTGATCAGTCCACGTCGAACTTGCTGGAACAATCGCGACCAATAGACCAATTCGCCGGAAGCCTTTGCAAATCGATTGACAATGTCAGCATCACTTGTGTGACGCCCGTTGCCCATTTCAAAATTATACAATGCCCATGATCGCTTCCAGGTGGCCCAACCCCAGCAGTGTGGGTATTTCGAAAAGTAGTAGCTTGCCTGAGTCCGAATCTTTCCCTGCTGGAAATTGTTCCCCGTAATCGCGCCAATTCTATGATCTGACTCGTATCGCTTTAGCATCGCTTCGCAAAAATCAAAAAACGACGCAGAAGCGACACAATCATCTTCCAGGATAATCCCGGAATCAATGTGGTCAAAGAACCAGGTGATGGCTGCAGTCACAGCGTTTTCGCAACCAACATTTTCAGTCTGGAACAGAGTTCTAACGTCGCATTCCCAATCAACCTGATCAGCAAGTAAACGCACATCCCTACAATTCACATGATCGCTGGGAACATGCCGTCTCGGGCCGTCCCCAGCAATGAAAAGCTGAAGCGGTCGAACCAGACGAATTCGCTCGAATGCCTTGCGTGAGTGCTCAGGCCGGTTGAAAACGAGAAACAGAACTGGTGCAGTTATAGGCTGATGATACGTCAAGCGAGCATCCAATGTGGCAATTGCTGCAGGATTGAGAAGGCGGAGTTAACCGGCTCATCCGTCGTAAGTGTGCGCCGGAGGTTTTAGAGGCATTTCTTCAGTGTCCAATGGCTATTTGTCGGCGAGTATTGCGGCCTGTACACTTTGAGTGCCGGGAGAAAGGGAGTTGAGCTCTGCAGAGGTGCAACTTGACAAGGGATATCCCGGCCGACGGTGCGCCAAAGGTGTTGCCGGTCCCCGACGAACTTGCGTTCGTCGGGGACTCTTTCTCAGGAAATCATTGGACACTGGAGCCATACCTGAAAAAACCTCGGTCCTGGGTTCCGCGCACGCTTCCGTCGGATGACCCCTATTTTGCGGGCTTCGTGTCTCGAAAAAGTATATTGGTGTATTGTCGATTCTCCCATCTCCGATCCCATAGCAATCCGTTTTTAGCGAGCAGTTCTGTGATCGCGATCTCGTTGGTGGTGCGGCACTCGATGAATATGTTGTGTATCTGCACTGCATTAAAATCGATCCCATGTAGAACTTCGAGTTCATATCCCTCGACATCGAGCGAAAAAAAATCGATTTCCTTGATGTCGTGTTTCTTGAAAAGCACATGAAGCGGGTTCGCCGGAACCTTGATTGTAGACACGTCTGTTAGGCGTTGGATTCTTCGTCCTTCTGTGACATGAGATAGCGCCCAGTCTTGATCGATCTTGTCATCGTCGACAACACTCATAAGACCTGCCTGTCGAAGCGAAATATTCTGTTGAGAGTATGAGCTACTCACCAGGCAGCATTGTTCAACGATCGATCTCGGTCGGTTGTACCGGCATTGCTTGGCAATATCGGGGTCAGGTTCAACTAACAAGCCTCGCCATCCGAGGTGCCGTTCAAGGTAGTACGTATTGCTCTGCCGAATCCCATCGAATGCTCCCGCTTCTACAAACAGGCCGTTTCTTTTCCACGCGAGTATATCGCTTAATTGAAGATCGATTTTTTCGAGGCCCACTGACGCGGCAAGGCTGAAGCCTCGTAGCTCGATCAGCCTGCGAACGATTCGTTTACTCCATCCTGGCAGAGTTGAGAACCAGGTCATTGAGGTTTTAAGTGTCGGCGAAGCTGCTGAAGTAAAACGATGAATCGAGTAGGGGTGGACAACGTTGACTGCTGTAGGCGTTGCCCAATGGTTCGCGTTTGAGGGAAGAAGAATGAGCTTGCGTGTCCCGCGACAAAATACGCCAGCAATGTTGCGATTGCGGCTCCGTGTCCTCCTAGACGAGGTATTAGTACTAGGTTAGCCACCACATTGACGACCGCTCCGGAAATAGTCGCAGCCAAACTGATCTTGTGTAACCCTTCGAGAAGTAAGTGTTGACCTCTTGCGACACCAAAGAAAACAAATGGCAACGAGAAAGCATGGATTTGAAAAATTGAAGAGCTTTCTGCGTAGCCAATACCAAAGAGCATTCGAATCA
>JBBSJZ010000002.1:0-36245 GCA_038256795.1 Pirellulales bacterium
ACATTTTTGATTATCGCACTGATCGCCGGTGTACTTGGCTTCGGAGTCGTCGCAGGTACTGCCGCCTCGATCGCAAAGATTCTATTCGTAGTGTTCCTGGTGCTGTTTGTGATTGGACTGATCATGGGGCGTCGTGGACGAGTGGTCTGAGCCAACGCAGGTTGAAATTTCTCCCTTCCACAATGAGAGCTTGTTATGGCAACTGAGTCCCCCGTAAAATCTAACGCTAACGAATCTTCGTCGAATGAATCAGTCGTCAATCGAGTCGCGCATGCGGCTTCTGACGGCCTGCACCAGGCTTCCGAATCCGCTCAGTTCGCCTACATGAGAGCGGACGAGTGCATTTCGAAGCGACCCACCGAGTCAGTCATCACAGGCTTTGTGGCTGGTGTTGCACTCGGTGCAATCGTTACTGCTCTGTGTATGCGGTCAACGCCACCGCCTTCGGCTTGGGGTCGCCTCAGAGACCACTCGTGGCGATAGTTCCACGAGGACTCACTAACCTCGCTTCATGACTCGAGGCGTGAGCGAGGAATTTCGCGTGAGTCCCTCGCTGACGCGTCGAGTTACAAGCTTGCCAATCCGATCCGGTTCGTTCTCCAGACACCTGACATCTCGAGCCATGACGGCATTATCTCGAGTGCTAGCGGCCTCGAGTGCAGTTTTGTTCGGTGAGAAAGCGTTTCGATCAGATGCGGAGTGTTCAGCATACTAAAGTATTGACTACTAAGGATTTCAGATGACCAAGAACAACCTTGCCAACAACGAAGCGGTCGCGAAACTGAAGGACCTAGCCGAGTCCATCGATTTTACGATGCTCTGCACGAACTTGAACGCTAAACCGTTCCATGCGATACCAATGAGTACTAAACGAGTCGACGAGGACGGAGCGATTTGGTTCCTGAGTGGCAGCGACAGCACGCACAATGGAAATATCTGCGACGATTCCAAGGTCGAATTGCTGTACTCCGATCCCGGGTCAATGCGATTTCTCACCGTTTTTGGGGAAGCGACGCTGCACCGAGAGCCGACGCTTTTGAAAGAGCTTTACGGCAAGACCGACGATGCTTGGTTCGATGGGCTCGATGATCCGAACCTGTCTGCAATCAAGATCGTGCCGATCGACGCGCACTACTGGGATTCGAAAAACAATCGTCTGGTTTCGCTTCTCAAATTGGGCGTCGCCGCAGTCACCGGTGATCGGCCGGATTTGGCGGAGCATGGGGACTTGCGGGTGTGAACTCGCTAGTGCCGAGCATCGGCGCGATGGCGAATCGATCATCGCGTCAGGATTTTAGTACCGAGTGAACAGTAAGCGACGTTGTCTGAATCTTGAATTCGGATGCAGCTTATCGCTAGCCCACGACGTGCGTAGCATCGGCCGAATGCCAGCTTGCCTGGCGTGAGCTAAATTTTACGACTCGGAAGTCTACGAATCCGCGCCCATCTGGCGAATTCCCAGCCCGCTCGCCGTCATCGAAGCGGCACCTTCGCGTCAACGAAAGGCTATTCGCCTTCGACCCTGGCGGGACGAGCAAGACCTAGGATTCCGCAACAACAGATTCCCTGCCTTCGGCCGCTTAAGGAACTGGGTCGTCAACCCGTCGTTATCCGATCGGTTGGTTTGCGGTTGATACCCGTTACAGATTTTCCCTGCATCCACGGGTTTAAATGGACGTACGTGACAAACTAGCGGTTTTGGCCGATGCTGCGAAGTACGATGCCTCCTGCGCTAGCAGTGGGTCGAAGAAGACTCGTGCGGGCAGCGAGATCGGATCGACCGAGGGAATGGGTATTTGCCACTCCTACACGCCCGACGGTCGTTGCGTGTCGTTGCTGAAAATATTGTTGACGAATTATTGCATCTACGATTGCCAGTACTGCGTCAATCGAATTTCCAGTGACACACCACGGGCCAGATTCACCGTCGACGAGGTCGTGTCGCTGACGATGGAGTTCTACAAACGGAATTACATCGAGGGGTTGTTCCTGAGTTCGGGGATCATCCAAAACTCGGACTACACGATGGAGCAGCTCATTGCAGTTGCCCGGTCGCTACGAGAGACACATCGCTACGGCGGCTACATTCATCTGAAGACGATCCCGAATGCCTCGCAAGCACTGATCGACGAAGCGGGACGATGGGCGGATCGGCTGAGTGTCAACATCGAATTGCCGACTGAAGGTGATCTTTACAAGCTGGCACCCGAGAAGAAGAAGCCACAAATCGTAGACGCGATGAGTGGGATACGTGACAAAATCATCGAGACCAAGTCGGAAACCAGCGCTGGCTTCAAACCGCCGACGTTCGCGCCTGCCGGGCAGAGCACGCAAATGATCGTCGGCGCGACATCGACACCCGACGTTGAGATTTTGAAGACGGCAGCGGAGCTTTACGCGGGGCAAGGGCTGCGACGGGTTTACTACTCCGCCTACAGTCCGATTCCGCACGCCGATGCGAGACTGCCCGGATTGGCACCGCCCTTGGTCCGCGAGCATCGCCTCTATCAGGCCGATTGGTTGATCCGATTCTACGGCTTCGACGCCAACGAAATCGTCGCCGAAGCAGATCAAAATCTGTCGTTGGACATTGATCCCAAGTTGGCGTGGGCACTCGCGAACCGCCACTACTTTCCTATCGATGTGAATCGAGCTAGCCGCGAGGAGTTGCTTCGAATTCCAGGGATCGGCGTTAGGAATGTGAAACGAATACTGGAGATCCGAAAGTACAAAGCGATTCGCATCGCTGATTTGAAAAAGCTGCGAGTTGCCTGGAACCGTACGAAAGTGTTCGTGGTCACGGCCGATCATAATCCGAGTTTGGTGAATCTCGACAAAGTTGATCTGCTGGGAAAAGCCAAGCCGAAGAATGCGCAGATGATGCTGTTTGATACGGCCCAGTCGGCTCTCAGTGGCGAGGTGTAGACACCGTTTGATTGAGCCGCAAATGAGTACAAAGAACGTAATCGTTATGGGTCGATAGATATCAATGACGTACTTCAATGAGGTTGGGACTTTCGACGAGTGGCGAGATGCCGCTCGAAAGCTGCTGTCGTCGGAGACCACTCCGGCGGATGTGCAGTTTTCGAGTGACGCCGCACAGCCGACGCTGTTCGGTGATCAAGTCGTGAAGGCTGGCACGTCCTACACCGTGCCGCCCGCATTTCTCGACGTGGCGCGGCAAGTGGCTTGTCACCGTCGTGGCGACCGTTGGCATCTGCTTTATCGGGTGCTTTGGCGGCTCACCCATGGTGAATCTCATTTGCTAAAAGTCGCGACCGATGACGACGTTCACTCACTCGATGCGATGCAGAAGTCGGTCAGTCGAGATGTTCATAAGATGAAAGCGTTCGTGCGATTTCGGAAGGTCGAAGCACCTTCGGGACGCGAAGTCTTCATTGCTTGGCACCGGCCCGATCATCGGATCGTTCGTCTGGCCGCTCCATTCTTCGCTCGACGTTTCAAAGCGATGGACTGGACCATTCTGACGCCTGACGAATCGGTGTCGTGGGACCGACAGGAGTTGGTTTACGGACCTGGTGCAACGGCTTCTGCCGCACCGGATGGCGACGCACTTGAAGAGCTCTGGAAGACTTACTACGCCTCCATCTTCAACCCGGCACGTGTGAAAGTCGCGGCGATGAAACGGGAAATGCCAGTTCGCCACTGGAAAACATTGCCGGAGTCGCAGTTGATCGAAGGCTTGTTGCAACAAGCTCCGGCGCGGGTCGAAAAAATGATCGCGGATTTCGAAGGTTTTGCGGATACGGCTGCGAAGTTCATGCCGAACCACGACACACCCGTCGTTGAGATCGACGAACTACGGCGTGCTGCCGCGTGCTGCAAGGCATGTGATCTGCACCTGCATGCGACGCAAACAGTCTTCGGCGTGGGGCCAACGACGGCTCGTGTTGCGATCGTCGGAGAGCAGCCCGGTGATCGTGAAGACATCGAAGGGATGCCGTTCGTCGGACCCGCGGGCGAGTTGCTCGATCAACTGTTGGTGCAAGCGGGAATTGGCCGCGAGGAGGTCTACATCACGAACGCGGTGAAACATTTCAAGTACGTCCAGCGTGGCAAGCAACGCTTGCACAAGAAGCCAAGTTCTCGTGAGATCTATGCATGCCGACCATGGTTGGAGGCTGAATTGAGGGTGATCGAGCCGGAGGTATTGGTATGCCTCGGTGCGACGTCGGCGCAAGCGATCTTTGGCAGGGACTATCGGATCACGCTGGGGCGAGGCAAAGTGCGAGCGACTGAGTGGTGCGGACGCACCGTAGCGACTTGGCACCCGGCGGCGATTTTGCGTGCTCCCGATGCGGCGAAACGCGAGGAAATGAAGCAGCAGTGTGTCGAAGATTTGCGAGCGGCCACGACATGAACGTGATGGATGATCTACTTCGCAACACTCCCAACGGACTTTACTGTTCGGCTGGCGATTTTTATGTCGATCCTCACCGACCCGTGCCTCGCGCCGTCGTGACTCATGCCCACACGGATCACGCGAGATGGGGTTGTCGGCACTATTTAGCTGCCGCTCCGAGCGAGCATCTGCTGCGGATGCGGATGAATGATGACGCTGAGTTTCAATTCTTACCCTATGGTGAATCCATCACGGTCGGCGGTGTCGAGGTCAGCTTTCATGCCGCAGGGCACATGCTCGGATCCGCTCAAGTTCGTTTAGAACGTCAAGGCCGCATCGCGTTGGTCACGGGCGATTACAAACTGGGATACAATCCGACGTGCGAACCTTGGCAGCCCGTGAAATGCCATTTGATGGTGACTGAATCCACCTTTGGGCTGCCGATCTACCACTGGGCCGATTGGCAGTGCGAAATGGATGCGATCAACGAGTGGTGGCGGAGGGCTCGCGACCAGGGCAAGTGCTGTGTCTTGTATGGTTATGCAGTCGGCAAGAGCCAGTCGTTGCTCGCTGGACTCGATCCTCAAATCGGCCCGATCTACACGCACGGGGCTGTTGAGAAGGGCACCGACGCGTATCGACGCACGGGTGTGGAATTACCGCCAACAACGTATGTCGGTTCGATAGAAGGAAAGCATGATTGGAAGGGCGGCATGGTGGTCGCGGTACCGAGCGCTCATGGAACACCCTGGATGCGAAAGTTCGGTCGCGTCAGCACCGCGATGGCGAGTGGTTGGATGGCCGTCCGCGGTGCGCGACGCAGACGTGCGATGGACCGCGGGTTCGTTATCTCCGACCACGTCGATTGGACGACATTGCTTGCCGCGATCCAGCAATGCGATCCCGAGACCGTGTGGGTTACTCACGGATACACGGCTGCCGTTGCTAGATACCTCAATGAGAAGGGGCGTCACGCCGTCGCGATTGATTCGCGGTCGCGAAGGGAAGCGGACGAGGATGCGGTCCTGACGTGACGGAACTGGGGCGAACTCGAAATTCGATACCATGAAGCAATTTGCCGAACTCTACGCCGCGCTCGATGCGACAACGAAGACCAGCGAAAAGGTTACGGCGTTGCGCGAATACTTCGCAGTTGCCGATGCGTCCGATGCCGCGTGGGCGATTCACTTTTTGTCGGGCGGGAAACTGAGTCGGCTCGTGACGACACGGTTGCTGCGCGAGTGGGCAGCGGAAGTTGCCGACATTCCGTTGTGGCTGCTCGAAGAATCGTATCACGCGGTCGGTGACTTGGCCGAAACGCTTTCGCTTGTCGTTCCCGTGGGGGATCTCGATGATGAGGGATCGCTCACGCACTGGATCGAAGAACGACTGCAACCGTTGCGGTCGCTGCCAGAATCGGAACAACGTGAGGCCGTGAAAGTGATCTGGCATCAAACCGCATCGACGATGCGATTCGTGTTGATGAAATTGATCACGGGCAATTTCCGTGTGGGTGTCAGTAAGCGGCTCGTCTCGCGCGCGATCGCCGAGCACGCCGACATTCCGATCGACGTCATTTCGCACCGTTTGATGGGTAACTGGAAGCCGACGCCGACGTCTTACCTGCGACTCGTTGACTCGGCGGTGCAAAATGTGCGAGCGAGCCAGCCGTACCCGTTCTGTTTGGCGCACCCGATCGACGCCGATCAAGGTCCGGAGTCGCTCGGAGATGCGGGGCTGTACGTTGCTGAGTGGAAGTGGGACGGGATTCGCGGGCAAGTCATTCGCCGCGAATCGCAGTCGTTCATCTGGTCTCGCGGCGAAGATTTGATGGAAAATCGCTGGCCCGAAATCGAATCGGCGGCTGAGTTCCTGCCCGACGGAACGGTGCTCGACGGCGAAATTTTGGCGGCGATCCCGGATGGCGATGTTTTGCCGTTCGCAGCTTTGCAGCGCAGAATCGGTCGCAAGAAAGTGGGCAAGAAGCTGCTCGCGGAAGTTCCCGTCGTTTTTCATGCATTCGACTTATTGGAACACCGTGGCGAGGACGTACGTGGGCTGCCATGGACCGAACGTCGCTCACGACTCGAGACGCTGCTCTCCGGAGTCGATCATCCGCACATGGTCGTCACCGATCTCATTGAGGGAACGAGCTGGGATGATTGGGCGGGAGTTCGTACTGCGAGTCGCGACTACTCCGCAGAAGGTCTGATGCTAAAACGCAAGGACGGTGCTTACGATGTCGGGCGGGTGCGAGGAAATTGGTGGAAGTGGAAAGTCTCGCCGTACACGATCGACGCGGTTTTGATTTACGCGCAAAAGGGTCATGGTCGTCGCTCAGGTTTGTTCACCGACTACACGTTCGCACTATGGGACGGTGACACGTTGGTCCCATTTGCGAAGGCCTATAGTGGTCTGGACGACAAGGAGATTCGCCAGGTTGATGACTTCATTCGCAAGAATACTCGTGAGACATTTGGCCCGGTCCGCAGCGTAGCACCGACGTTGGTGATGGAGTTGGCGTTTGAAGGATTGCAGCGGTCGACCCGTCACAAGAGCGGCATCGCAACTCGATTCCCTCGCATCGCTCGCTGGCGTCACGACAAGAAGCCTGCGGATGCAAACACGCTCCAAGAATTGTTGCGGATGTTGCCGGATGGGTAGCCCCGAGGGCGACACCCAGGACCGTGTGCTGCATCGTGAGCGTTCCGCCCTCCGGCCTAAAACATGCCACTACCCAATAGTTGAATGCCTCAAAGTAGACCCCTCTCAGCCTCGAAAATCATTGACGACTATTTTCGGCGTATCGGATGGAAGCCGTTCCGATTTCAACGTTCCGCTTGGCGGGCCTACTTGGATGGCGACAGCGGATTGATCCATTCAGCGACTGGTACTGGGAAGACGCTGGCGGTTTGGATGGGGCCGATCTTGCAATGGATGCGAGAGAATGATGATTCATCAAAATGGAATTCGAAGCGGCCCCCCGCCGCGCGCGTGCTCTGGATCACACCGCTGCGGGCACTGGCGATCGATACCGAGAACGCACTGCGTGCGCCCATCGACGCCTTGGGGTTGCCGTGGAATCTTGAATCTCGAACGGGCGACAGCAAAGCGAGCGCGAAAGCGAGGCAATTAAAACGGTTGCCGACCGCGCTGGTGACGACTCCAGAGAGTTTGTCGCTCATGTTGACTCATGTCAGTTTGATTCCACAACTCGCGGGCATCGAAGCGGTGATCGTGGACGAGTGGCACGAATTGCTCGGGACCAAAAGAGGCATCCAAGTTGAACTCGCACTGGCTCGGTTGCGAAGGCTCAATCCAGCGATCCGAGTCTGGGGTGTTTCGGCAACGCTCGGCAACTTGGACCAGGCGAAGCAGTCGCTCGTCGGTGCGGAAGCTGACTTGAACCGCGTCCGCATCATCGCAGGCTACAAGAAGAAAAAGATCAAACTCGAGTCACTGATTCCCGACAAAATGGAACGTTTCCCTTGGTCGGGACACATCGGGACGCGGATGGTTCCGCAGGTCGCAGCTTTGATCGAGGGGGTCAGCAGCACGCTCGTGTTTGCCAACACACGATCGCAGACCGAAATCTGGTACCAACAACTGTTGAAGGCGCGACCGGATTGGGCCGGTCGGATTGCCTTGCACCATGGTTCGCTCGACACCAGCGTTCGGAAGTGGGTCGAGGGCGGGCTGCGAGAAGGAAGCTTGCGAGCGGTCGTGTGCACGAGCAGCCTCGACTTGGGCGTCGACTTTACCGCCGTGGACTTGGTCGTTCAAATCGGCAGTCCCAAAGGCGCGGCGAGATTATTGCAACGAGCCGGACGGAGTGGCCATCAACCCGGCGCGGTTAGTCGGTTAGTGTTTGTGCCGACAAACGCGATTGAATTGATAGAGTTTGCCGCCGTTCAAGACGCTATCGCTGGTGGTAACTTGGAGTCGCGGCCACTGCTCGACAAACCGCTCGATGTGTTGGCTCAGCACGTTGTAACGATCGCGATCGGTGGCGGATTTGTCGCTGACGAATTGTTGGCCGAAGTGCGTTCCACCGTGGCGTACCAGTCGCTTGGCGATATTGAATGGCAATGGGTTTTAGACTTCGTTGTTCGTGGTGGTAGTTCTCTGACCGCGTATCCTGAATTTCATCGGGTGACGGTTCATGACGGTCGCTACGTCGTGACCGAGCGACGGACCGCGTCGATGCACCGTATGAACATCGGCACGATCGTATCGGACGCGTCGATGTCGGTCCGCTTTCTCAAAGGTGCGACGCTCGGAACAGCAGAAGAGAGTTTCTTGTCCAAGTTGAAAGTCGGCGACAAATTTCTGTTTGCCGGGAGATTGGTTTCACTGGTGCTGGTGCGAGACAATGTTGCGTATGTCCGCAAAGCCACCGGTTCGGCCGACACTGTGCCGCGTTGGATGGGTGGACGAATGCCTCTGTCGAGCGAATTGAGCGCAGCACTGAGGTTGCGAATCGAGCAGGCCTCTACTGGGCATCTAATCGGCCCCGAAATGAAGTCGCTCCGTCGGCTGTTCGAGATTCAACGACGTTGGAGTCAACTGCCGCGTCAGGACGAATTGCTGATCGAACAGACCGAGACTCGCGGTAGCCACCAGATGTTCGTGTTTCCGTTTGAAGGTCGATTGGTTCACGAGGGGATCGCGGCGCTTGTGGCTTATCGACTTTCCCAACTGCAGAAGACGACATTCTCGATCGCCTGCAACGATTACGGGTTTGTACTTCAGTCACCCCACCGGATTGACGTCGGGAAGGCCGTGGAACAAGAGGTGTTCGTGAACGAGTCGCTGGTGAGCGACGTCCTAAGCAGCATGAATGCGACGGAGATGGCGAAGCGGCAGTTTCGGCAAATCGCCCGAGTCGCCGGACTCATTCAAGCGGGCTATCCAGGTGCGCGGAAGAGTGCCAGTCATATCCAAGCGAGCAGCAATCTGTTTTACGAAGTTTTCTGCCAATACGATCCCGACAACTTGCTGCTCCAGCAAAGTCGACGCGAAGTCCTCGACATGCAACTTGAAATTGAACGCATCTCAACGGCCCTCGATCGAATCCAAGGCAGTAGAATCATCAGCACGTCGCCCCCGAAAACCACGCCGCTCGCCTTCCCGTTATTGGTTGACAAGTTACGTGAGCGAGTGAGCAGTGAGTCGCTGGCCGATCGTATTGCCCGGTTGCAGCAACAACTCGAAAAAGCGGCCGATAGCGTCACACGGAAGGCGAGATCCAGCACATGACACCGTTCATCGACGTCGAGATCGCGGGTATGGCGTTTCAAATGTTCGCCGATCGCGGATTGTATTGGCCGGCGCATCGAGTCCTGTTCGTTGCGGACACTCACTTCGGTAAAGACGCGACGTTTCGCCGATTCGGCATCCCAGTTCCGGCGGGTAGTACTGACGCGACGTTAGCGGCGATTGATCGCATGATCGACGCGAGCTCTACGTCGCGATTGATCATTCTCGGGGACATGTTCCACGCTCGATCATCGCTATCGCCGACGACCTGCCGATCGCTCGATGCGTTTTTTGAGCGTCATCCGGACATGCGATTCACGTTGATTCGCGGAAACCACGACCGACACATCAATTCACTGCCAGAATCATGGCCGATCGACATTGAGCTGCCAGGAGGATTGATTGAAAACGTCATTCTGGCCCACGAACCCGGCGTCGTTCCGGAGGCTGCGTTCTTGATGCTGTGTGGGCACATTCACCCGTCGGTTCGCGTCGGCTCGAGCCACGATCGTCTCGGCAAGATCGGATGTTTTTGGCTATCGCAGCGTTGTCTCGTGCTTCCCGCGATTGGCGTGTTCACAGGCACTCATGCGATTAGTCCAGCCACCGATGATCGGGTGTGGTTGGCACTTGATGATTGCGTGAGAGAATATCGAGTTGGGTAATTGCAACGAAAGATCGCAACCGTTCAAGACCGCCCATCCGCGATTCTTCTAGCTCCCAGTTGACTTAAGATTTAAGCCAGGTGCTCGTCGCTGATCAAATCGAGATCAACTTGCTCGGACCGCTTCACCGTCCATTTTTGGGTCTTCAACCGCTCGTTCAATCTTCTCCGCGGATTCTTCTTTGTCGCCGGGCTCTTGCTCCATCACATCGTGTTCGTGTTGTTGCTCGGGTGCGTGACGCAGGTCGATCTGTATTGGAAAGTGATCGGACCCGACGAACGGCAGCCGTTGTACGTCGCTGATCGTAAAGTGCGGCGAGACGAAGATATGATCGAGCGGAAATCGCATCCAGAAGTGATCGGCGTGAAAGCTGTTGAACATCCCGCGTCCACGTCGAGGATCGAGCATTCCGCTGGTCCGCAGAAACAACCGCGTCGTCGGTGACCACGCGACATCGTTCAAGTCGCCGCCGATGATGGTTGGCCGCGATTCGTCAGCGAGTTCAATGCCCCACAAAGTAAGTTCTGCATCGCGTGCGGTGGCGTCGTTGCCTCGAATCGGTTCAGGAGGCCGCGGATGAACGGCAATCACTCGAATCGTGCGATTTCCGTCCAGTTGCAACTCGGCGTCGATCGAGGGGACATCGTCCTGAATGAGATAGCGGACCTTATGTCGGATGATCGGCAACTTCGATAACAGCATCATGCCGTACCAATTGTCTTGCGGGACGATGACTCGCTCAACATACTTGCTGGTCAACGACTGCATCGCTTCGACCCATCTTTGATCGGGTTCCAAAACGACTAGTACATCCGGATCCGCCTCAGCCATGGTGTCCATCCACAACTCATGTTGATCGTTCTCCATTTCGATGTTGGAAATGACGATGCGAATTGTCGAGGCATCACGGCGATAATCGGATCGCTGATCGCTGGGCGTACTCGCGGCCTGAGTGGGTGCAATCGATGTGTGAGGAAAGATTCGAAAGCCATGCCAGCACGTCAGGAAGATTGCGATGCCGAGTGCGGTCCAAAGAGGAGCTCGATTAGTTGCCTCGCCCAACCCTAGGGTCGCGAAGACGCCAAACGTGAGCAGCCAAGCGACGACAATGATCTGCACACGAGGGAAATCCCACGCGCGGACGAACCAGTGGGCACTATTGCTCAGTGCTAATAGCGATCCGACGACGAGCAAGCTGAGCAGGAAGAGAAAGACTGCATTGAAGGTCGTGGTCATTGGGACTGGTCCATGAACGTATTGAACTCCGCTCGAAGTCGTGATTTTTGACATTCGGATTCTAACAAACCGCCGCTTCTGTTTTCTCCAATTGAGTTCCCGCAGTGGCGGAAAATTCCAAATCGCCCGTTCTCTTGATCGGGGTGCTACCAAATCGAACGCAGCCTATCTGGCCGCATGCCCACGGAGCTTCTAGGCAATGAGCCTACCCCCATCGGCAAGGTCGTGGTGAACCTCGCCCATGATTGATGACGGCATCCCAAGCGGCAGCGAAGCAATCCCGAGATGACAGCGTCTGGCTTCGCCATCTCGCGCATCGTCTACCTCCGCACCAGACCCCTAGCCGACTGACAACGCGTCTTTATTGATCGCCTTGGCGAGTTGCGATAGCTTCTTATCAGCCGTCTCTTCTTCATCGATATTTTGCTTGAGCAGTTTCAGTGCATTGGCGTAGCCGAGCGCCTCGGCCCAGGTGCACAACGTTCCATAGGTTGCGATCTCGTAGTGCTCGACTTTTTGCGCACAGGCGATGATCAACGCATCACGAACGGCGGGCTCGGCGTCCTCCTGCAGCATCTCCTCCGCCTCGGTAACAAGACCCTTCATGGCTTCACAGGTCTTCGCACGAGCTGGTTTGCCCGTGTCTTCGAACGATTGTTCGACACGGCCAACTTGTTGCTCAGTCTCAGCCAAGTGGGCTTCGAGAGCCGCCTTCAGTTTTTCGGAAGATGCTTTTTTGATCATCTTGGGCAATGCTTTCACCAGTTGCTTCTCAGCACTCAATACATCGCGAAGTTCATCGTGAAAAGCATCGGCGAGCGTCTTCATTGTCATGGTAATGTCTCTTGTTGGAGGATCGGTTCATTCGGAAGCAGTCATTTGACGGCTCAGTGACTTGCAACAAAGCGATTTGCGTGCCAAGTGGCTCAAGATCATGACTCCCGTGTCGACGGAGCGATTCAACCCTTCGCGTGGTCATAGCAACTACGAGCCAGATGAGGTCGTGGCGAGGCCATCGCCGACACTGGCTGAAGCAAATTCAACCACGATGAACGCTGGCACAGCACCAGCGAGCATGCCGTTCCCGAGTGCCAACCCCGCACACTCCAATGGCACGGCAAATGCTTGCTAGGGAGATCGCCATCGCTGCGAGCGGTTCGTTTCGATAGCTGTTCTAAGTCACAAGGGTAGAAATCATGTCGGTCAAGAAGAAAACGATTGAAGAGAATCGCGAAGAACTCCGCAACGAAGACGCTATCACGGGCGAACCAGGTTCACATCCCGTGGGTAGTGGAGTCGGAGCGGCTTTGGGGGGTGCAGCAACGGGTGCCGTCGCTGGATTGGCCGCCGGTCCGGTCGGGACCATCGCGGGCGCGATCATTGGTGGTGTCGCTGGCGGATTCGCTGGTAAAGCGGTCGCGGAGAGCTTTGATCCCACAGTCGAAGATGCGTATTGGCGAGACGAATATGCGAACCGCCCGTACCACAATGATGCTTACCAGTACGACGAATACCGCACGGCGTATCAGTCGGGTTGGGAGGCTTACGACGCGGATGCCAATGACGACTGGACCACACGTGAAGCCATCGCTCGGCAGCGATGGGAGAACGAAGGCGGTGCGGATTACATGACGTGGGAAGAAGCACGCCCAGCCGCCATGGACGCATACGATCGTGTCCATACCCAGACGAACAAACCACGCTAATTCGATCACTGCTCGGTAGAAGCATGATGAGTGCGATTTGCTGTCGCAGCAATCGCACTCATCGTTTTTTAGGTTGATGACTCAAGCGTTCAATCATCGCGACGAGCTTTTTGCTGTCGAGCGGTTTGGTGGTGTAATCGGTGCAGCCAGCGGCTAAGCATTGGTCGCGATCGCTCTTCATCGCATTCGCGGTCAAGGCGATGATGGGCAGCTTGCAGCCGCGACGACGGAGCTCGGAACTGGCTTCGTAACCGTCCATCACCGGCATTTGCATGTCCATCACGATGACGTCGACCTTGGGAGATCGATTGTCCGCAATGAAGTCAACGGCTTCTTGACCATTGGTCGCCGTGACGACGGTGCCGCCGGCTTTTTCGATGAAGTGCTGAGCGAGATAACGGATGTCGCGACGATCATCGACAACCAGAACAGTCGCCGTCAGTGTTACATCTTCGTCAGGAGTATCGGCCGAGATATCGAGTGACAAGTTGGGCTCGACAAGGGGACCTGAGGCTTTCGTTTCAATCGTCAAGGTAAACGTGCTGCCTTTTCCGTACTCACTTTGCAGGGACACTTCACCGCCAAGTGCGTGGGCCAAACGTCGGCAAATGGCAAGCCCCAGGCCAGTTCCACCGAACGAGCGTGTCGACGTGTTGTCGGCTTGAACGAACGGTTGAAAAAGTGATTGCTGATCTTCGGGCTTGATGCCGATACCAGTGTCGATCACTCGAAATGAAAGTTTGCCGTAATGGGATTCGCCAGAGCGTCTTTTTCCGGCATCAGGATTTTTAACGAAGTCCACTACAATTTTGACTTCACCGGAATCCGTGAATTTGATCGCGTTTCCCACGAGGTTGAGAAGGATTTGGCGGAGACGAACTGCATCCGTCTCGATCAGCTCGGGAATCGGCCCGCCAAATTCGATTTTGAGTGGAATTTGTTTCTCCGAAGCGCGCACGTCCATCAGCGATCGCACTTCGGCAAGCAAGCCGTCCGGTCGCACCCGTTCCCGTTCAATCTGCATCTTTCCCGAGTCAATCTTCGACAAGTCCAAGATGTCATTGATGATGTTCAGTAGGAAGCTGCCGTTACGACGAATCGTTTCGACAACTTGGATGTTGTCCGGATCGTTAAGATGCTCTTTCAAAATATCCGCGTGACCGAGGATCGCCGCCATCGGGGTGCGGATTTCATGGGACATATTCGCCAAGAACTCCCCTCGCGAACGATTCGCATCTTCCGCAAACTCTTTGGCGAGCGTTAGTGACTCTTCAAACTGTTTCCGGTCGTTCACATCGATGACATAGCCGGTGTAACCGACAAATGTGCCGTCAACGTCGATCCGCGGTCTTCCAACGTCCACCGCCCACCGATAGCTTCCGTCAGCCAGTCGCAATCGGTACTCTGAAACGAACGGTGCACGAGCACTGCAGGCGGCTAGGAATTCGTCGGCGACACGCTGCTGTTCATCGGGGTGTGTCGCATAGGTCCAACCAAGCCCCATGCCCTCCGACTCGGTCTGGCCGGTCGTTTCGTACCAACTCCTGGAAAGAAACGTACAAAGATGATGCTCATCGGTGACCCAGAGCATTGCCGGCGAAGCATCGGCGATTTCGCGGAAGTATTTCTCGCTCTCGCGTAACGAATCGACCGACAACTGTCGCTGGGTGTTGTTGTAAAAGTGACAAACCACACCGTACCGACTGTTGGGCAAAACGATTCGCTCAATGGACCAGTCGTAGACTTCGGTCTCAATGGTATCGATGCGTTGCTCGACGAGAGGCGGTGCAATGTATCGCTCACCTGTGTCCAAGGTATGACGAAACTTTTGAACGACTTCGTCAGCGACCTCCTTGGGCCAAATGGTGTTCATGACTTCATCGAACGGTCGTCCGATGAGCGGGCTGACGTTAATAAAAACGTTGCGTGCACCTTGACTGACATAGCGAAGTTTGAAATCCGTGTCGACGACGTACAAGCCTTGCGGATTATCATTGATTAACCGCTGGAACGTTTCATGCGATTGACGCAGTTCTAACTCCGAGCGTTTACTGTCGGTGATGTCCCACTGCAGTCCTGCGTAACGCAGCGTTTTTCCTGATTTCGATTTCACGGGCTCGCCAACGGCGGCTAGCCAGCGTTCCCCTAGCTTCGGGTGGTTGATGCGAAACTCACTGCGAAACGGTTCGCTATGGATGATCGAATCTGACCACTGGGCCACGATGCGGTCGCGGTCCTCATCCACGATCGCGGCAAACATGGCCGCCTCGCTCGACGGAACCGACGCGTCGAACCCATGCAATCGACGGAACGCATCGGACCAAAACACTTCCATCGAACTCCATTCCCAAGCCGCCATCCCACCCGCTTGGATGGCCATGTCCAAGCGACGGGCTTCACGACGCAGGCTAATCTGCGTTCGATCTTGTTCCGCCAGCAAATCTCGAACTTCGAACTGACGAAGCCGATCTCGCAACTTCGCTTGAACGGTGTTGATAAAGATCGCGATTCGCAGCGGGCGATTGATCAACGTCACGTGTTCGAGCATCAAGATTCGCTGCAAAGTTTGTGTGTCAGGCTCTCCGGCTTGCAGCAGAACCAGGATCGGCACCTCCGACCACTTCGGTTGCTTCGCAAGTGACTGACGTAAAAATGCGATCGCGTTAGCACTGAGATGTTCCTGTGCGATGAACGCCATGCCGGCACCTTCGATGATCGTTTCCGCAAACGATTCGATCGTGTCGCAGCAGCAAACGGCGATCTTGTTTTCGATGAGAACCTGTTGACACAATCGCGCATCTTGCGGCGTCGGTGCGAACGCGACCACACGCTGATTATGAACTTCTTTTGTAGTCAATAATTCTGAGGCTTCGTCGGCCAGATTGACGTTTCGGATGTTATCCATGAGTCTGAGCGGTGAATGATCCGAGTCTTGGGAATGGGGTTCGCGTGCTATAACTCGGCGGGGGGACATCTGTTCCTACGGGCTACTGGCGATTCTTTTCGATCAATGTGTTATTCTCGCCGGTGAATTCGGGGACGCCGGTGAGGATGCCACGGAACTTGGTGAGTGGTGGGCCTATCTCCACGCCGTCGCTGCTCAGTTTGAATTCACGAATGGTGCGTTCGTGTCGTCCGGTGCGTTTCTTGACGACCGAGATCGCTTGACGAATTTCGCCTTCGGCCTCGAAGTAGCGAAATAAGACAACCGAGTCGGCCAAGTAACTGGCGTCGATCGGCGTGCCCATCGTCTGGCCCAGCATGCCGTGCTGAGCAACCACCACCAACGTTAAAATGCTACGTTTGCCGAGGTACTGCAACATTTCATGCATTTGAATGATGAGAAACTTTTCGTGGGGCATCGAATTGAGGTAGCCGTTGATGCTGTCGATTGCGACGATCGCGACTCGGCGACCTCGGTCGTCATCGCGAACGAAATCACGAACCAGGCACGCGAACTCGCTAGGCGTGATTTCTCCGGGTACGAGATTGACAATTTGAATGAGTCCGTCGTCAACGTATCGTTGGAGATCGAACCCCAACCCCTCGGCACGCGCGAACAGCGATTGCATGCTCTCCTCGAATTGAAACAAGATTGCCCTTTCGTTCCGTTTCGCCGCCGTGATTGCGAATTGCAGTACCATCGACGACTTGCCGACGCCGGCGGGACCGAGAAGTAGAGCACTGGTTCCCGCGTTGAGCCCACCGCCCAGTAGATCGTCAAATTCCTCATTTCCGCTGTCAATCAAGTGCGTATCGACGGGCGAGTCGACTTGATCGATGGCCTCGCGGGGGTAGATCATCAGTCCGCCACGAGCGATCCGCAGATCATGCGACCCTCCGATGAAGCTCGTCCCACGATGCTTGACGACGCGTAGTCGACGACGTTCGCCGCCGAAGTCGGAAAGGAGATGCTCCAGCCGAATGACGCCGTGAGCGATACTTTGCAAGTGTTGGTCGTCGGCCCCGGAATAGTCGTCGAGAAGTAGCACCGTGCATCCGCGTCCGACAAAGAATTGTTTCAGGGCGAGAATCTGTCGGCGGTAACGCAGCGAGCCTTGCGAAAGCAAACGCATCTCGGAGAGCGAGTCGAACACGACGCGTTTGGGCTTGGTTTGTTTGACGCGATCAAGAACGCCATCGACCGTTGTGCTGAGTTCGATCTCGGACGGTTCAAACATCGTGTACTGGAGTCTTGCGTCCTCGGCACCGGCGGTATCGACAAGTTCGTAGATGTCAATGTTGTCGAGCGACCAACCGTGTGAAGCGGCGACACCCTCGAGTTCGTGTTTCGTTTCCGACAATGTCACGTACAAACCCGAGTCACCCTGGCGAACTCCCGCGAGCAGGAACTGCAGCGCGAGCGTCGTCTTGCCAGTACCGGGCATGCCTTCGATCAAATACATTCGATCGGCGGTAAGTCCGCCATGCAAGATTTCGTCGAGTGGCGGATTGCCGGTGCTAATTTTGGGGGGGAGCTGTTGGGTCATCGAAGGTAATGTATGTAGAAGAAACTTATATTTGTTGTGTTTTAATCGCTATCGGCGTCCTCGAAAGAATCTGAGGTCGTCATTTCGAGGGAAAATTCAGAATCATCTTACGGGACTTTCGTGAATCGGTTGACCAGCCCAATCAACCTCTCGGAGTCAATCGGCTTGCTTAAATAATCATTACATCCTGCCTCGAGGCACTCGTTCATGTCGCCTTGCATGGCATCCGCGGTCAGAGCAATGATCGGACCGTTGTAGCCTAGCCCCCGAAGTTTTTTTGCCGTTTGGTAGCCATCGAGGTTGGGCATCTGCATATCGAGCAGGATCAAGTCAGGGCAAATTTTGCGGGCCAAGCAGTCGGTAATGTGCTCAACCGCTAGCATTCCGTCTTCACATTCATCCACGGTCGCACCCGCCTTGGTAAGCAAGCTTCTGCTGAGGAATCGAATGTCGCGGCGGTCGTCGACAACGAGTACATGACAGTTGAGTGAATGAGGAGTTTTGGGACTTGCCGCGGATTCGATCACTGTTGACGGGTGGCGAAGATTTTCGGCGAACTCGACGACGTGAGTAACCACGTTGACGGCGATCGAAACCGTAAAGGTGCTGCCGACTCCTTGCGTGCTGCTGGCAGAAATTCTTCCACCGAGCATCTCGGCCAATCGTTGGCTGATGGCAAGCCCCAGACCGGTACCACCAAAGTTTCGTGTGATCGTAGCATCGCCCTGCGAAAACGGCTTGAACAGTCGGTCGAGTTGATCGTCGCTGATCCCAATCCCCGTGTCGATGACATCGAACAGCAATCGGGGACTGGCTTCCACCCAATCTTGTTCCGTATGGTCGGTCGGGGACTCTCGCCCCGGATCAAACTTCACTCGAATTTTGATACTTCCCTGCTTCGTGAATTTGATCGCGTTACCGACTAAGTTGATAAGAATCTGTTTCAATCGCTTCGCATCCGACTCAATCACCTTCGGGATTTTGCCATCATACTCAACTTCTAGTCTCAAATCGCCCTCGGTTGCCCGCACCTCCATTACACTGCGGACATCTTCAACGACTCGAATCGGTTCGAATCGCTCCTGCTCGATTTCAAGTTTACCAGCCTCGATCTTGGACAAGTCCAGAATGTCATTGATGATCTCGAGCAAGTAGTCACCGTTGCGTCGAATCGTTCGCAAGTAGCTGACGGCGTCGGGGTGCTCGACATAATCGCGAATCAAGTCGGCATAACCAAGAATGGCAGTCATCGGAGTACGGATTTCATGACTCATGTTAGCGACGAATGCACTCTTGGATCGATTGGCTTCGTTCGCCCGCCGTTCGCTTTCCCGCAGCGCTTCTTCTTGCTTTCGATCAAGCGTCGCGTCCCAGTTCACGCCATGGATGCGAATGATTCTGCCAGCGCTATCACGCTCAGCTTCGCCCGCGCCAGCAATCCAGCGTATTTCGCCATTGGGCAGCCTGATACGAAACTCCGAGTGGTATTCGTCGTTACCATCGACGGCGGCTTGCCAATGATGCTTCAATGCATCGAGATCATCCAGATGAACATTCGAGAAAAACAATTCGGGCGATGCCGTTTGGCCACGATCGAGCCCCATCAGATCAAACAACTCGGGCGACCAAAAGCTTTCCTCGGGCGTCCATTCCCAGGCCGCCATTCCGCCAGCCCGCATTGCCATTTGCATCCGCCGTGCGATTCGCTCGCACTCTAGCTCCGCAGCCTTACGATCACGAATGTCGACACCCGACGGAACGAGGAACTCGACCGTGCCGTCCTCGTCAAAGACTGGGGCGATCATGAAGTCAATCATCACGCCCTCGCCGCCGTGAGCGAACAACGATACGTCATAGCGGACGACTTCACCGGAATACGCACGGCGCATCGCGTCTCGCATTTGCTGAACCACCGCCGGATCGTAGCTCCACCACGGTGCGTCGGCGAAGTGTTTGCCGATCACGTCTTCGCGGGGAGTCTTCGCAATTTCGAGTGACCGGTCGTCAACCTCCAATAAGATACCCTCACGGTCGATCACTCCGACCAACCCCAGTTGATTGTTGATGACGCGACGCAAATGTGCTTCTCGCTCAGCAGTATCGAGTTCGCGCCGTTTACGCTCGGTGATGTCAATGGCGACACCGATGAAGTCGACAAATTCTCCCGAGTCGGAGAATTGGGATTTTCCAACCGCGCGCAAATGTCGAGTCTCGCCCTTGGGAAGGATGACCTGGTAATCAATGTCATAGTCTTCGCCATCGTTGATCGTCCGCTCGAGCGCGGCGACGACACGATCACGGTCGCACTTCGCCAGTGCGGCCAGGAAATCAGCAATCTTTGGATGCGAATCTTCCGCGAAACAAAACAGACGATTGAGCATCGGCGATGATACAATCTCCTTCGTCGCCGCATCCCAGTTCCACGGAGCGACTTCGCTGACTTCTAGCGTCAAGTCGAGCCTGCGTTTCGCATCCTTCAGAGCTTCCTCGGCATTCTTTCGCTCGGTGATGTCAGTGTTCATACCGACCCAGCTTTCGAGCGAGCCATCGACGGCATATTCGGGAACGGCACGCACTTGAGTCCAGCGGTATCCGCCAGCATGATGGCGAAGTCGATACTCGATCTCGAACATTTGGCGAGAATTGACTGCTTCTTCCCACTTTGCCAAAGTGTTCTGGCGATCGTCGGGATGCACGGCATCGATCCAGCCGCGTCCAATCCATTGTTCGTATGTCTGGCCAGTGAAGGCTCGCCAACTTGGTGAATCGTCGACGCCTTCACCTGCTGAATCTGTCACCCAAACAATTTGTGCTGACGCTTCAACAAGAGATTGAAATCGCTTCCGTGTATGCGTCAACTCCGTCACATCGGAAAACGTTACCACGACTCCTTCGGAATCACCCGTGTGCGAGTGATAGGGCAACACTCGGCGAATGTAGGACTTGCCCGAGTCAGCCAAGATGGTGTGCTCAATTGGTTTACCAGAATTCAACTCAGTGCAAGTTGGCAATGGTGGCATTTCCCGGACATTCGGAACGAACTTCTCCAGCGGTCGCCCAGCGTCGGTAGGGATCAATGAATACAAATCGGTGATCGCAGGAGTGAAACTGCGAATGTTCAGCTCTTGATCCAAAAATACCGTCGCTATTCGTGTGCTTTGGAGCAGGTTCTGCAAATCGTCATTCGCCCGAGCCACCGCGTCGCTGACAGCGCGAATTTCCTCCTTCGATGTTTCCAGTTCTTCGTTGGCCGATTGAAGTTCTTCGTTCATGGACAGCAACTCTTCGTTGGACGACTTCAGTTCTTCATTGGCCGCCTCCATATCCTGCATCGACTTATCGAGATCGCTCTTGGTCGTTTCAAGCTCACGTTCGAGTTGGATGATCAATGATTCGGCCGTCGCCGTGCTCGTCAAGGAGTCGCCGCCTGCCCGCTCAACGCGAACCTCTTGATTCCCGTCGCGGTCGATGATTTCACTGCGGTCCATCGGTAAGCCGACATCGTGAAAAACGATCATGTACAGCGGCTCGTCTTCACCCAATCGTGGCATGGGCTGGACCGTGATCATCAATTGTTGGATTTTGTCTCCGACGCGAACCGAGAGATTCTCATGCGTTACACGACGAGTCACTTTTTTGGCTTCGGTAATCGCTGCACGTAAGCCAATCTTCAATCCGCTAGCAGCCATCTTGATGATGTTGTTGTGAAAGATTCCGTCACTGATTGATAAGTATTTCTCCAAATTTGCGGCGGCGTCGAGCACTTGCATGTTTTCGTCAATAATGCATGACTTCGGCGAGAATTCGTCGAGCAAAATGCGTTGCCGCATCGCGGTCAAGTCAGTCGAAGTATCGGGCTGGCGCTCACCGCTGGCGAGCGGAACGACGCTGTTCTTTCGGAAATGGATCGACGGAGTCGTCCCCAGCGCAGTCCCTTTGCGTTGTGAAATGCGATGTTTGGCATCCAAGGCGCGAAATAAATCGCCGTGCGAGGTGATGTTCTCACTCGGGCCGAGAAAGAGGTGTCCGCCAGGCCGAAGTGCGTAGTGGAATAGCGGGATCAACTTATTCTGCAGGTGCGATCCGAGGTAGATCAGCAGATTTCGGCAACTGATCAAGTCTTGCCTCGAGAATGGCGGGTCGCTAATTAAATTGTGGACACTGAACAAAACCATTTCCCGTATTTCTTTGGCGACTTGATAACGCTTTCCTCGCTTCACGAAGAAACGTTTGAGACGCTCGGGCGAGACATGATCCTCGATCCCGCTTGGATAAGTCCCGGTTCGGGCAATCTGGATCGCCCGCTCGTCGATGTCGGTCGCGAAGATTTGCACGTCACAGGGAAGCTCAATTTCATCCATCACCTCGCGACACAGCATCGCCATCGTGAAGGCTTCTGCTCCGTTGGCGCAGCCGGCAACCCAGATGCGAGCGGTGTCACCCGTCGTTCGGTGTTCAAAGAGCTTCGGGAGTACATTGTCTCGCAGCGATGTGAACGCTTGGGGATCGCGAAAGAACGCTGTGACGCCAATTAGTAATTCACGAAACAACGCCTGCGCCTCGTCCTCGCTGTCTTGCAGATGGCTAACATATTGGGCAACTGAAACAATCTTGAGTATCTGCATCCGGCGTTGAATTCGCCGCCGCAACGTATTGACTTTGTAGTGCCCAAAGTTGTGGTTCGTCGTTCTCATCAAAGTGTCGGCGATCTCGGGAATTGCCTCTTCAATCTCCGACTGCATCAGCGTTTGAGTTTTCGTCTCGCCGAATTCCCGCAGGTGGCGAATGTACTTCGTCAACTCAGCCGCGATTTGCTTGGGCTCTAGCACGTGATCGGCGACACCCGTCGTCGCTGCACTGCGCGGCATCGAATCGTACTTGGCTGACTTCGCATCCTGTGCGAACGTCAACCCGCCCTGGTCGCTGATCGCTTTGAGTCCGAGGGTGCCGTCGCTACCGCTACCCGAAAGGATGATCCCGACCGCGTTCTCGCCTTGGTCCTCGGCGAGCGAGTATAGAAAATGGTCAATCGTGTGGGCGTGGCACTGGCCGTCGCTCGTAATCGCGATGAACCCATTCTTGAAATCGAGCAAGGCTTGCGGCGGGCAAATGTACAGCGTTCCAGGCTTGAGTTTTGTGCGACCGCCGATATCGACGATGCACAGCGTTGTTGTCGTCGCCAGTAATTGAGACAGTTGCGACTTGCTCGACGGATCGAGATGCTGCACAAACACGATCGCCATGTCGGCTGTGTCACCGAGGCCGGTGAGGAAGTCCTGGAATGCTTCCAGCCCGCCTGCGGAGGCACCAATACCGACGATGATGGGTGAAGTTGGTTTCATGGTTGGCTTTCGGTGTTGCATCGCTTCCGGTAACTCCAGAAACCGGCGATTTCTACCGACCACGGGGCGTCGGACTGAGTTCATGGTTGCTCGAGTGAAAGACTTTATCATCATTCAACTCGTGCGCGAGTTAGGGTCGGGCCAATCATCGCTCAAAGTCGCTCGTGACGACGCGTCAGCTTTGCATCGTCGCTTCTCGCGTTCCACAACTCTGGCGAGGCCCGCTTCCAGGCAGACCCCCGACGGGTGCTGGACGAAGTTCTGGCGATTTGAACGATTTGCTGCCAGCGTCGGATTCGAGTGGCGGCTAGGAGGGGCTAGGGATGGTTATGCCGAATGACCTTCGCGGAGATTCTCAGTGGCACAGGATTTGCTCCGCATTGTCATGAGAAGCACTGCAAGTCGGCCAGTGCCGACGATTGACACTCAACGGAGACAAAAAATGACACTCGAAACAAAAACTGACCTCAGCGAAGAAACCCTCGCGAAGCTGCAAAAACTCATTCGAGCCTGCATCGATTCGTACAATGGCTTCCACGAGTCCGCCGAAGAATTGAAGGACGCCAAGTTGTCAGGTCTGTTCCGCAGCATCGGTGATGACCGCTCAGCAATGGCGAGCGAGTTACAGAAACATGTTGAGTTCAATGGTGAGGACGCAGTCGACGATGGTAGCATCGCGGCAAAGACACACCGAATTTGGATCAATATTCGTGGCAAGCTCAACGGCGGCGATCCCCACGTTATTCTAATCGAAGCCGAGCGGGGTGAGGATCACATCAAAGCGGCCTACGAGGATGTGCTTAAAGAAACAGCCGGCAGCGCGATGAACGATGTGTTGACGGCGCAATACGCCCGAGTCAAGGCCGGGCACGACAAGATCCGCGATCTGCGGGATGCTTACGCGAAAAATTAAAGCGATAGTTGCTCGCTGCTTCCCGGTGTTCATTTGTTGTTAATTTTCCTGAAAGCGTTCGATCATGTCGACTATCCTCCTCATCATTCTGATCCTGCTTCTGTTCGGTGTCGTACCCGCGTGGCCACACAGTCGCAGCTGGGGCTACGGTCCCAGTGGAGGAGTGGGGTTGATCGTCCTCATTTTAATCGTCCTGCTCCTGATGGGACGAATCTAGCTCTAATGTCGAAAGATACATTGATGAATACGGTAGAAAATATCATTCACACGTTCTTGCTCACAGCCGCTCTCGCCTCAGGCATGGTACTAGCCGGGTGTGACCGGAAAGAGACAGTTGTCGACATCGACACACCCCATGGAGGTGTTGAGGTAGAGCGGAACCTCGATAACGGCGCGGTCACCGTCGATGTGGGTAAAGATTCGCTGTAAGGTATTCGCCTCGCATGCGACGGTCGATGCATCTCGATGAAGTGCACGCACGCGATTGTTATTGCAAGGGGCAAATTTGTGATTGCCGATCGTCACGATCGACCGCTACGGTTTGCCCTGCACCAGCCGCCCAGTTCTCAAAGTGATCCATCAGTGATCTTCTCGTGGCAGCATTTGTGGAGTGCCGAAGACAGTCTCAGAATCTTGCTGCTCCGTCATCCAAGCGGTCAGCTCTTGTCGCATGCGTAATCGTCTGTCTTGATGGTCGGAGTGGTCAGCAAGATTGTGAAGTTCGTTCGGGTCGACTTTCAAGTCATAGAGTTCTTCAGCGTCGCGGCGCGTGTAGTCTCGGACGATTTCGCGAGCGTTGTCATCAGTTTTGGCTCGTTCGACCCAGCTCGGCCAATAGGCGGCTTCTGCTTTCGCGGGTTTCATCACATGCGAGGAAAACTTAAACTCGGGATGTAGATTGCGGATGTATTTGAATCGCTCGGTGCGCATGCTTCGTGACGGGTACACATTGAAGTTCCCGTCGCCGCTATGAACGGCGAAAATGGCTTCCCGGTGATTTGTTGATGTGCTCAACAGAACGGGAAGGAACGATCGGCCGTCGAGATCCCCGTCGACGGTACCGCCAGCCGCCGCGACGATGGTCGGCAATAAGTCGACCCACGACACCATCGCTTGCGTTCGAACTCCAGGTGTGACCTTGCCTGGCCAGCTAATGACCAACGGCGTCCGGATGCCGCTGTCATAGAGTGTCCATTTTCCGAACGGCCACTGCGCCCCATGGTCACTGGTGTGAATGAATAACGTGTCCTCGCCAAGTTTGTCGCGGGCCGAGTCATAGGCTTCGCCAAGCTCGCGATCCATCGTTCGCACGGCCTCGAGGTACTTGGCTCGCGCCGCCCGTGTGTTAGGGGTGTCGACATGTCTGACGGGGATTTGAACGCTGTCTGGATCCGACGTCGTGGCAGCGGGCCAAGGAACGTGTGGCCAATTCGTGCCGACAAATAAACACAAGGGCTTGTCGCTAGTTCTTTCGTCGAGCCACTTGATAGCTGCTGGTACGGCGATGTCCTCGTGGTAGCCCAGGTGCTTGGCGAGATCAAAGCCGTAGTCTTTGGTTTGTCCATAGTGGCCGACTTTTCCAAACGCGACGACTTCGTAACCTAGCTGCTGCAGGTAAGCCGGTAATTTTTTGATTCCAGGCCGTGGCTTCGAATGGTTGGCTTCGGCGCCGTTGCGGCTAGGCATCAAGCCCGTGAGCAATGCGGCGCGGCTGGGCGCACACGATGGTGATGCGACAAACGCCAGGTCGAAAGTCATTCCGGCTGCGGCTATCCGCTCCATATTTGGCGTTCGAATCTCCGTTGATCCGTAGAGCGAGCTATCGGTAATCGTGTGGTCGTCCGACAAAAACACAACGATATTTGGTGGAGCCGCGTGTGTGAGCGAATTCGTCGTCGCTGCAGAAATCAGAGGCCAGCCGAAAAGAAGCATCGTCAGGACGGGGCAGAAGTTGTTCGCTTTCACGGCGCTTCGTCGGATACAGGTCGGGGTCATTGCGATTCGCTTTCGTTGATGGCAGTTGCAGTTGCAGCATCCGGGCATTATGGTCGGCACTGGGGGCGTGGGCAATCTTAAGCCGAGCCACGACGATGCTTCCGAGGCGGTCTTTTCGTTTTTGACGTTTGTCGTTACTGACCACGGTGGCTTCACAGCCCCTTCGTCTGAGGAATGATCTCATGGATTTAGGACTTGGCGGCAATACCGCGTTAATTACTGGAGCGGTGAGTGGCATCGGCTTAGCAACAGCCAAGGCGTTCGCCAGCGAAGGGTGCTCACTTTTGCTCTGGGATATCTCGGCGGAGATTACGGAAGTTGCTCGATGCCTTACCAGTGACTACTCCGTCGATGTCGTCTCGCAAGTCGTCGATGTCGTTGATTTTGAAGAGGCCGCAGAAAAGTTCGCGACATTCATTGCGACTGGAAGGCAAGTCGATCATCTCGTGCATTGCGCCGCAAGCGGTTCGGGCAAGTTCGGTTTTCCGTTCACCAATCTCCAGCCGAATGATTGGAAACGCACACTCGAGATCAATATTCTCGGCATGGTGAATGTTGCTCATGCAGCGGCTGAGCACTTCGTCAAGCGATCGAGCGGCACCTTTGTGTTTTTGGCCTCCGTGGCTGGTCAAATCGGTTCGCAAACCGATCCGCCTTATAGTGCCAGCAAAGCCGCGAACATCAACTTCGCACAGTGCATGGCCAAGGATTTGGCACCGCACGGAATTCGTGTTAACACGGTTTGCCCGGGGATGGTGCGAACGGCGTTGAATCGATCCGTGTGGCAAGCGTGGCATGACGGCGCACCCGCTGTGGAGCGACTCAGCTACGACGATTGGGCGACGAAGAAGCTCAAAGCCACGGTGCCTCTGGGACGCTGGCAATCGAGTGAGGACATCGCTGACATGATTTTGTTTCTGTCATCTGATCGAGCGAAGCAAGTGACCGGCCAAACTATCAACGTTGATGGTGGCTTTGTAATGCACTGGTAGGAAAAACTCATGACTGTATTTGATAAATTTAGACTCGACGGAAAAACCGCGTTGATCACTGGCGGGTCCAAGGGGCTTGGCCGCGTGATTGGTCATGCCTTCGCCGAAGCGGGTGCTCAGGTGGTCATCGTGAGCCGCGATCAAGTTGCCTGCCAAAGAACGGCTGACGAAATCGCTTCGATCGGTGGCCGCAGCGCACACGCTATCGGCTGCGACGTCACCGATGCGGATCAAGTCAACGTCTTGCACGAGACGGTGACCAGGCTCGTTGGCCCGATCGACATTTTGGTCAACAGCGCCGGTGTGAATAAACGCGGCCCGATCGACGAGCTCAATGTTGAAGATTGGGACAACGTATTGAATGTCAATTTAAAAGCACCGTTCATGTTGAATCGAGCTTTTGGTCCTGCGATGGCACAACGTGGCTGGGGCCGAATCATTCATCTTGGTTCCATCCTTTCAGCCGTTGGTATCGCGGGACGAACACCCTATGCATCCTCCAAGGCTGGCTTGTTGGGGCTGACACGATGCTTGGCATTGGAATGGGCGACGGCGGGAGTGACAGTCAATGCGATTTGCCCCGGTCCGTTCGCGACCGACATGAATCTCGAATTGACCAATGATCCCGCCAAGTATCAAGAATTTATCAATAGAATCCCCATGGGCCGTTGGGGCGAACTTGACGAAATCACCGCTCCTGCACTTTTCCTAGCGTCGGATGCGAGTTCCTACGTGACTGGCCAAACCTTGTACATCGATGGTGGTTGGACGGCTCAGTAGACGGTGGTTCGTTGATAGGCGGCGACATCATCAATGATGGCGTCGAGGTTCTTGGTAGGGGCGAAATTGATGGCTTCGCGGATGCGGGTCAGATCGGGAACGCGGCGGCGGATGTCCTCAAAGGATTCGTCATACGCTTCGGCGTAGCTTTGGAACTCGAGCGTTGCCGCCGGGTTCACTCGCTCGACAACGCGTCGGGCGAGGTCCCCGATCGAAATGGCTTGGTCGCTGCCGATGTTGTAGACGCGGCCTGCGGCCTCGGGCGAGTGAGTGAGTTTGACGACGGCGCCGACCACGTCGTCGACGTGCGCGAAGCATCGCTCTTGCTTGCCATCGTCATGCACGACCAGCGGTTCACCGCGGAGCGCTGAGCCAACGAAACGCGGAAGAACCATTCCGTACGCGCCGGTTTGGCGTGGCCCCACCACATTGAAGAAGCGGCCGACCACGACTTGCAGGCCACGTTCTTTGTAGAAGGCCAATGCCAAGAACTCATCGATCGCTTTGGAGACCCCATAACTCCAACGCGGTTTGGTGGTCGCACCGAAGACGAGGTCGTCTTCCTCGGACCAAACGCTTTTGGGATTCTTGCCATACACTTCGCTGGTGCTGGCGATGAAACACGAGACCTTATCACCACGCTCCACCCGCTTACCTAGCCGATTCAGGATGAGCTGCGTCGGGTAGACGTTGCGTTCGATCGTTTGAATGGGTTGGGTCGCGATGAGGGCGACACCGACGGCTGCGGCGAGGTGGTAGACACCATCGGCGCGGTCGACGTATTCATTGACCACCTCCGGCTCGCCCACGTTGGCTTGGACATACTCCAAATTCGGATGCGAGAGGACTGAGTCTAAGTTCCTCGCTTGGCCGGTTGACAGATCGTCGACAACAATCACTCGGTTCCCCGCAGCGAGCAGGGACTCGGTCAGGTGCGAGCCGATGAATCCGGCGCCGCCGGTGACGAGGTAAGTTTTCGAGGACACGGTGATGATGAGCCGAAAGCGATGGTTGATGATTGGCCAGCAAGTGTGCAAGGTTAGTCGAAAGTAGGTGGCCATGTGAGTGGAGACCCCACGTTGGTGTGGGTTGGCCGGTTGATTGCGACGGCGACGCGGTGGGGGAATGCACCGCTTCGGCAAGCTGGGCGGACGAACTATCGAGCGAGGCGAGACACCGTTAGACTGGGACGTTTGCTCGGCGTTTCGGTTCTCGACTCTTCGTGGGGTGTGTTCGTGTTCGGTAAGACTTTCACCCGACTCGATTCAAGCGCGATGTGGCGATCTGTCATGGCGGCCGCATTCTTGTTCGCGACTCATGGGATGGCCATGCCCGCCATCATGGGGGCTGAGGCGTCGACGGAGGAATCGATGGCGGCCTACGCCGACGCGGCGAATTTCCAGACCAACGGAGCGTTGCCGTTGGCCATTGAAGGCTGGAGCGATTTCCTCAAAAGGTACCCCCAAGACGAGATGGCGTCCAAGGCGGCGCACTACCTCGGCGTGTGTTGGATGCAGCAGGAAAAGCCGGATTACGTGGCGGCAGCGGAGGCGTTTGGTAGGGCGCTCCAGGATGCGAATTATGACCTGCGTGAAGAGAGTCTCGTCAACCGTGGTTGGTGTTTGTATGCGTCCGCGGGAGAGGGGCAAGAGCGAGACGCCGTTCAATTGCAGGCGTCACTCGAAACGTTCGCACAATTACGAAACGAGTTCTCGGACAGTCGCTATCTGGATCGTGCGTTGTTCTATGGAGGCGAAGCGGCTTACGGATTATCCAAGCCCCAAGAGGCGATTGAGTTCTACGACCAGTTACTCAATCTTGCCAGCGCGAAAGAATCGCCGCTTCGCTGTGATGCGTTCTACGCTCGTGGTGTCGCGTACGAAGACTTGAAGGAATACGACAAAGCCGTCGCGTCCTATCGACAATTGCTCGATCAGTGTGCCACGGGCAATCTTGTCGCGGATGTGCATCTGCGGATGGGTGACCTGCTCGTGCTGAGAAAAGAATTCGATGCTGCGGTCGAGTCCTTCGCCAAGGCCATCGAGAAATCCGAAGATGCCGACGACACCGCTTATGCGCTGCTTCGTCAAGGCTTTGCGCTCGTGCAAGCGAATAAGCCGGCCGAGGCCGCCGTTGCCTATGACCGTCTCGCCAAGGAGTATCCAAATTCAAAGTTTGCGGCGAGCGCGACGCTTGCCGCGGCACAGAGTGCCTACCGCGGTGGCAAACTTGACATGGCTGAGAAACGCTTCGTGGAAGTGCTTGGCCAGAACAATCCTGCTGCTGCGACCGAGGCTGCGCACTGGCTCTCACGCATCTCGCTCACGCGCGGCGAAACCGACAACGCGCTGAAGATAGCGAAGAGCCAACTCGATGCTGGTGCCGAGGGTGAATTTGCGATCTCGTTGCAACTCGATTACGCCGAATGCTTGTCGCTCAACCCCGAGACGCTTCCCGATTCGATCGTGGAATTCGAGAAGGCCTACCGAGATCATCCCCAAGATACGCTCGCGCCGCGGGCGCTTTACAACGCCGCTTACTCGGCGATGCAATCGGGCAAGTTCGACCAATCCATCGCCTTGGCCGATGAGTTCAATAAGACGTTTGCGAGCAATGTGCTTGCCCAGGACGTACTCTTCGTGAGCGCCGAAAGTTTGCTGCAAGCGGGGCGGAGTGCCGAGGCCGCCAAGATCTACCAAGAGTTGATCGCCGCAGGGTCCAAGGACAACGTCCAGCGTCCCCTTTGGGTATTGCGGGGTGCAGCCAGTTTGGTCAACAGCCAAAAGTTTGACGAAGCGACCCAATTGATCGAGACCGAGACCGCCCCTTGGAAAGACAAACGCAATTTAGCCGAGGCCAAGTTCATCGTCGGCCAAGCGAACATGATAGCGGGTAAGCCCACGGAGGCATCCAAGGCGTTTGATGCATCCTATGATCTTGATCCCCAGTGGGCGCGAGCGGATGAAGCGAGGCTTCTCGCGGCACAATCCAAGAATGCGTCGGGTGACCGCGACGGCGCCGTGCTGCAATGGAAGAGGATCATCAGCGATAACCCGCAGGGGCGGATGGCCGCCCAGGCTCGTTACAAGCTCGCCCAACTCGCGAGCAGCGAAGGAAGTTTCGCACGCTCGATCGAGGTCTACGACGAGGTGCTCAGCTCGGCCGTCGATCCGGGGCTTTATCCTTACACCCAATATGGAAAATCGTGGTCATTGATGCAGCTCGGTAGGCACGCCGATGCGGTCGTTATTTTAGATGAACTCATCGGCGATTTTGCGTCTCATCCGATCGTCGGCGAAGCAAGGCTGGCGAGGGGAGTTAGTCTTCGTAATCTGGGTAAGAATGACCCCGCCCGGGGCGATCTGGAGACATTCTTGAATTCCAAGCCAATGGGCATCAATCTCGGGCACGCGCTCTACGAATTGGCGCTCATTGAACAGAAGGCGAAAGAGCCAGCGAAGGCGGCGAAATACTTGGAACGACTTGTCGCCGAAGTTCCGAATTATCCCTTGATGGCCAAGGTGCTTTACGAGTGGGGATGGTTACTCAACGAAGCCGGTGACGGCAATGCGGCGGCCAACAAGTTTTCTGACCTGGTCGATAAGTACCCCGATGATGAACTGACCGGCGAGGCGGCATTCTTCGTTGGCCAGAACGAATACGCTCAAGATAAATGGGCTGAAGCGAGTAAGAAATTCTTAATCGCAGCCGAGCGATCCAACGATCCCGCACTGTCTGAGAAGGCGTACTACCGACTCGGCTGGAGCTACTTCAAATTAGATGAGTTCGCTGAGGCCGCCGCAGCTTTCACGACGCAAGCCGAGAAGCATCCCCAAGGCAATCTCGTCGTGGATGCGATGATGATGATCGGTGAAGCGGACTTCAAAACGGGTAAGTTTGACACGGCACTCAAGTCTTACGAGAACGCTCGCCAGCGCATTCGCGACGCTGACGAGTCGGCTAAATCACTTCGTGATCCTGCCGAACGTCAGGTGCGAGAATTGGTGTTGCTGCACGGTGGCCAGAGTGCAGCGCAATTGAAACAGTGGAACGACGCGATTCAGTGGTACGATGAATTGCGAGAACGTTTTCCGGCGACGAGTTACCTACCGCAAGTGTTCTACGAAACTGGATTTACCTACCAGCAGATGGGCGACAATGAGAAGGCGATGAAGTTTTATGGTCAAGTCGCTGATAATTACCGCAATGAGTTAGCGGCTCGGGCTCGATTCATGATGGGCGAAATCCACTTCAGTGACGGTCGGTTGGACCAAGCGATCACGGATTTTCAACGCGTCATGTATGGATACGGTGCTGAGAAAGCCCCCGATTCCATCAAGAACTGGCAAGCCAAGAGTGGCTTCGAGGCGGGGCGCTGCTCGGAGCTGCTGATGCAGCAAGCCAAGTCGCAGGATGGTCGCAATAAGGCCAAGAAGTTTGCGACTGATTTTTTCAATTACGTCATCAATCAACATCCGGCTCACGAGTTGGTTGCAAAGTCACAAAAACTACTCCAGGATCTTCGGTAGCCGTGATGATTTCCCCCCTGAAATTGATGATTCGAAACTTCGCACTCTTGGCAATCGCGTTTGCATTGCTGCCGGTGTTTGCCGCCGGGCAAGACGAACCGCCCCAGGGCATTGACGCCGCCGAAATTCAATCGGTGATGAATGAACCCGCGATCACGGAGCCACCTCCGATCGTTGAACCCTCCGGGATCGATTTGCTGTCGCTGATCTCTCGCGGCGGAACGTTCATGATCCCGATCGGATTGATGAGTTTGTTGGTGGTGACGCTGGCGGTCGAGCGTCTATTGACGCTGAGGACGCGGAAGGTATTACCGCCGGCGCTCGTCGATGAGCTGGAGGTGATGGCCGAGCGAGTCGATCAATTCAATCCGGCGACGGCTTATGAGATTTGTGAAGAGTCACCCTCGCCGGCGGCGCGGGTGATATCGGCAATGTTGTTGCGCACCGGCCAGCCGCTCGGCGATATCGAGCGGACGGCGTCGGAAACGGCCCAGCGTGAAGCGGATGATTACGCGGGCCCGATTCGTTGGTTGAATCTTGCCGCCGCAGCGACACCGCTGATGGGCTTGCTCGGAACCGTTTGGGGAATGATCGTCGCCTTTCACGAGTCGACCACGTTGACCCCGGACCGAAGTCGCAGCGAACAGCTCTCCGAGGGAATTTACACGGCTTTGGTGACGACTTTAGCGGGTTTGATCGTAGCGATTCCCGCGGCCATTTTGGCCCAGTACCTTGAAAACCGTTTGTTGCGATTGTTTCACCGCATTGAGGAGCTGGCGTTCGACATCGCCCCAGGTTTAGCCAGATTCGCCGGCAAGACGCGGCTTGATCCGTCAGGCGAAATGAAATCGATGGAGCGTGTCGTCGCCGGCGCCCCGCCATTGCCGCCGCCGGTCGCTCCGGATGACAACGAGATCGCCGCTGTGAGGAACTGAGATGTCGATTCAAATCAAACGCTCTACCGTGGCGGGTACGCTCAGCTTGACGCCCTTGATCGACGTCGTGTTTCTGCTGCTGATTTTCTTCCTAGTCACGAGCGAGTTTGAGGAAGAGGAACGACGACTCGACATTATCCTGCCGACGGCGACGAGTGCGTCACCGATGACCGGGAAACCACGCGAAGTGATCATTGATATCGATGACGCGGGACTCATCTACCTTTCCGGACAAGTCACCAACTTGGACGAGTTGGAGCAATTGCTAATCGCGGCGGTGGCGAAGAATCCGACGAACCAATCGGCCGTGATTCGCGCGGACCAGAGCACACCGTTTCAACCCGTGGTGAGTGTGATGGACGTGTGCAATCGATCGGGTGTGAACGATTACAGCGTCACCACGAAGGAAGGGCCCCAGAATTGACATCGCGTCGCCAAAATCGCGCTCGTTCGCTACGGCGACGCGCCAACTCGGGGGCAACCGCGATGCCCACTCACTCGTTGGCATCGCGTCGGCTCGCTCGTCAGCCTACCCGCGAACGGATGTGGCCACTGGATATCTCGCTCACGGCACTCGCCGGGTTGGTGCTTTACCTCGTCGTCACCCAACTGCGGTTTGATGATCCGCGGTGGATGTTCAACGGCTTTACCTACTTAATCGCGGTCCCCGTGGTCGCGTTGATTCTCGATCTCTCACTGCGCGAAATCGCGTCGCGGTATGTCCAGAAATCGATCCAGCTTGGCTTGCTCACCAGTCTCTTCATCCACCTCTTGCTGCTGGTGCTCGCGGTCAATGTGGTGATCTTTACCCAGTACTTTCCGGAGGCGTTTACGGGGGTGAAGCCGGAGCGATCGCCGGTGCGCAAGACGGTTCCCGAGTATCTGTTCGAGACACCGCAGCAAACTGCACGCGTGCCCGATTGGTCCGAACCGGTGCAAACGGAAACGGCGTCGCCGGTCATTCCGAAGGAAGCGAGACGCATTCCGCCGGTGGAACGATCCGCAGCCGAGTTGGAGATGCCGCGGCCGAAGGATCTTGAACCCAAGTTGCTCGAAGAGTTCCTGGTGCCACGTCGGGAACCCGAAGCGTCGAAGCCGCGTCCCGCGGACTCGCCATCGAAGCTTGCGCGGCGCAGCGTCGCTTCGTCAGAACCCGTCGAAGCTGCGGCGAGTGAACCGGTGGCGCCGTCGCTCGAAGCGAAGCCGGATCCCGCCTCCGATTTGGCAAGCGTCGAGCGGAGCCAGGATGTCACGCGGCGCGAGGACATTGCACCGGCGATGCCGAGTCTAGCGGCACTTGAAATGCCACAGGCAGCGAGTTCGAGTCGCGCCGCCGCAAGCCGAGTGACGAGCGAAGCGATGCCCAAGGTGGGCGATCTATCGTCGAATCCACAGCGACGGACGCGCACGACACAGTCGGCTCCCCAGCCCGCCGGATCGGCACCCGCACCCGCGACGGTCGCGATGGCACGAGCCGAATTGTCCGAGCGTCTGCTTTCGCCGATCGACATCCCGAACCAACGACAACAAACAACTCAGGGTGCGATGCTATCGATGGGCAATACCGCTGGCGCGTCGAGCCAATTGCTCGACGCCTCGCCGAGCCCCAGCGGAGCGCAGGCACGAAGCGATGAACTCGGCGCCGCGGGGCTGCCCACGATCAGTGATGGTGAGGCGATGAGGCCGCCAACGAAAATCGCTAGCATGATTGACTCCGGTGGTATCATCGTCGGCGACACACCGAGCCTCGACGAGACCGCCGGCACGGTGCGGGGCGAGAGCGATCAATCCATGCCTTCGGGCAGCTTGCTCGATGGTCGTATCGCCCAGCTCGATCAATCACTGCGTCGCCCCCAACGCAGCGGCGCGAGCACATCGCCGGCGATGAACCAGGGCATCGTCGGCGCGAGCCCGATGCTCGACTTGATGCTCAAGGAATCCATCGCCGGACTTGCCGAGCGACCGGACCAGAGCGTCGGAGTCGTGCCGTCACCGGAGCAGCCCGATATCGCGGCGCTGGACATCAGTCGCGAAGCGCGCCCGCGTCAAGAAGTCGGTGGTCCGACGACTCCGGCGGGCAGCAAGATTGCCGCCGTCGAGTCATTCAGTCGCCGCGTGATGCGAACCAGCGGCGGCGCCGCTCCGACACCCGCGGGGATGGTTGGCCCGGCGACCGAGGAAGCGATCGAGCTGGGTCTCGCCTACCTCTCTCGCATTCAAAACAAGGACGGGAGCTGGTCACTGCAGGGCCACGGCGACGAGGTGCTGTTGCGAAGCGACTCCGCCGCGACGGGACTTTGCTTGCTCGCGTTCCAGGGTGCGGGTTACACGCATCGCCAGCACCAATACGCCGCCACCGTCGCGCGAGGTTTGCAGTTCCTGATCGATAACCAGAGAACCAACGGTGATCTTTATCGATCCGAGAATGACATCAGCGATCGGAATGTGGCATTCTACAGCCACGGTATCGCTTCACTCGCGATGTGCGAAGCCTTCGGAATGACGCAAGATGAAGAATTGCGTGAGGCTGCTCAAATGGCGGTCAACTACATCGTCAAAACTCAACATGAACAACGCGGTGGATGGCGATACACTCCGCAAGTGAGTAGCGACACCAGCGTCACCGGATGGATGATGATGGCGATCAAGAGCGGTGAGCTATCCGGCCTCGAAGTGCCCCAAGAAACGTATCAAGGTATCGACCGCTGGCTCGAACTCGCCAAGCAAGCACCCGGTCGCGAAGACCGTTATCGCTACAACCCGTACGCGCCCGATACGGTCACCCAGCGGCACGGTCGGATGGTGACGCCGACCATGACCGCCGTCGGAATGCTGATGCGCATGTACTCTGGGTGGCGACGCGATCACGAAGCGATGAAATCCGCCGCGGAGTACTTGCTCGAATTTCCACCGCAACTCGGGACCGCTCGTTCGCCCCAGCGTGATACGTATTACTGGTACTACGCAACCCAGGTCATGTTCCACATGGGCGGCGAGTACTGGGACAACTGGAATCGCTACTTGAATCCGATGCTCTTGG
>JBBSJZ010000003.1:0-32783 GCA_038256795.1 Pirellulales bacterium
AGTCCTTCGGCGTCAAACCCAACAGCGCGTCCCGGACGCAACCGCCGGCGAGATAGGCGACAAAACCATGGTCACGAAGCCGACCAATGATGCGAATGGCCTCGCCGGCAGCGTCGCCATTGAGTTGAGTGATGTCGGAATTCGTCAGTGACATGCCATTTCTTTGGGAGGCGACCGGAGCATCAAGACCCGATCGCAAAGTTCATTGAAAGACTCTCGCCGCGATATATATCATTTTCCCCACTCGGGAGATTAATCAAGATACTTGATGCGCCGGACGGAGCGTGGCTGACACCTTCCGCGCCCGATAACCGCAGTGAGATGTTCAGCCGAACCGAATCCAGCGTTTGCGACGGGTCCGCCAGTGTAATGTGCAGTTGATTATCTGAGCTTTCCTGAATTATCAGTAGACACGCCTGGTCCGCTTTAATCGTTAGCCCCGGCCGAATTGTCAATTCGCCTGGCTCATAGAAAACGATCTGGGTGGTTGAGGAAAGGTCGTAGTGAACGGCTGCAATCGTCTCGGAATTGGCCAGGACTCGCCAGTCGGCTTGGCTAGTAAAACTATTTAATTTACTTTCATCCGAACCCGGCAGCACTGCGTAGGCGTAGGTCGCTGAATCGGGGCGTTCACCATGGTCAAACCAAGCAGTGAACACCTGTGCGGAAACCTGGCCGTCACTAATTCCAATGTCACTCCAATTGCCATGTCGCGTTTCTTTGCTGACGTGGAGTGTGTCATTGTCGCCAATCGGAACGTAGCCGATTCCATCGTGAAGGATCCATTTCGCTTCATTGCTGGACAAGGTCCTTTCATCAAAAAAACGGACTTCACTTTCATCGGACATGCCGACGACCACTCGGTCGTCCGCCAACACTTGAGCCAGAGTTGTGTTGACGCGTTGCTCGGCACGGGGGGCTGATATATCGGAGCCCAGGGCAATGAACCCACCGTCAAAAAAGAACCAGCTCTTTTTTGCTGAAACGGTAGCTTGGGGTCGGCGATACTGCATCGCGGCCATCCCGAGAGCACCATCGGAGACGCTGCCGACAAAGGTTCCGCTTCCCACATTCGCGAATGGATTGCGTGCCGTGGAGTTGGTGAGTGCTCGAAGGTCGGCGTCATCCAGTTGTTCGAGGGTGGTTCCCGGCAGTCGTGTCCAGTTCCAAAGCGGGAAAATCTCGTCGGACATGGGGTCGCCATACTCGTCGCCGTCGACAAAGAGCGTTGTCACTCCGTCTGCCAGAAAATAGCTCTTGGTTCCCTCCGAGCGACTTTGATCTGGACGCAAGAGTGTCTCTGGCCGCAATGAGCGTTGAGAAATCATTCGCACTGCTGCCATGAATTCGGGCCGGTGATGGATCATCACGTCGGATGTCCAGTAAGCTCGGTTCCCGACCAATGGCAGAGCCGAATCGGATGTTAGGCGATCCACGAATTCCTGCAGTTGATCTCGCCGATCGTCCAGCACGAGTAACTTCGTCGCTGCCCTCGCCATGTACGATGCCGGTTCGATGACCTCTTCCGAGGGTGTCGTTTCAGAGTTCAACGTAATCGATCGGCCTTGGGAGGTCGGCTCAATACTACTTCCTCGGAACAGAAACGCCTGGCCTTCCAGAAGGAAATCAACGACCGCCACTTCGTCTAGCTTTGAGAATGCGAACGATGTGTCATGGAACCATGAAACAAGGTCGGCCAATTGGTCGGCATAGCCCACGCCATATGAGCCAGCGGCCCACTGGATCGTTTTTCCCGGCTGAACGCCTCCGGCGTAAGTTTCCCCCACTGGATATGAAGTATGCTGGTGGAAACTATTGTCCGGCCTCAATCCGGTTGCTTGACGGCCACGATAGTTGATGTCGTTGGATACCAACGAAACAATGCGTGGAATCATCCACGTTTCTCGCGTTAGTATTGATCGAGCGACTGCGGTTCGGGCACGGTACGTTAGGTTCATCCCACCGTTTCTTTCGCTCAAATCATCCGAATCCCACGCGTTGGCGTCGTCGAAGTATTTTTCAATCAATCGCTCCTGGACCGTGGGCGGTAATTTTCCTTGCATTAATACCATGCCCGGCCAAAGCGAATTGGGGACGCCGATTTGCTGGAGATACCAATTTGCGATTCCCTGTGACCCCGGCAGCTCGTTTGCCAAGAATCGGAAGGCCAACTCCAGCCCCTCAAGCACTGACGCGTTTTGATAAAGAGTTTCTTGAGGGTTCTGGATTGCTTTGGCCATGGCACTCGTGCGGTAAGTGTGAGACATCAATGCCGAGCCGTACGTCACTAGCGTTTCGTTGTAGTCAATGTCGTTGAAACCGCCGCTGGTTTGTTGCCGGCTTAGCCATTCGCTAATTTCAGCGGCGGTTGCCGTAACGATTGAGTCGTTTGCCGACTGGGTCATTCGAACGGCTAGGGTTTCCCACTCGGCATTGCGAAACAAGTGGATCTGGACCTGCCCGTGACGTGAGACTCCCTCTGCATCGGTGATCGAATAAGTGAAGGAGTCGACACCAAGCGATGTGTCCCGTGGCGTGTAGGTAAAACTTCCATCCAGCTGCAGGGATACGGTCCCCAGCGAAGGCAATGATCGCAGGGTCGCCACGATCGGAAGCGTCCCCCTGGATTCGTCGTTGGCAAGCAATCCTTGACTGGCATTGATATTCAGCGTCTGGCCAGCTTCCGCGGCGTATACATCCAGTATTGCGACAGGTTGTGAGCCGAGTTCGTAAAGAGTTCGAGCATCCGCTTGAGTTAAAGCTCGGCGATAGTACCTCCCCTCATCGATCACGCCATTAAATCGTTGCCTCACTGGACCGCCGATCACTACATCGGCAAAGGTATCAATCGATCGATAGGGCCCGTCGGTCTCAAACTGGTCTTGAAAAACTCCGTCGACGAATAATCTTGCGGAATGGGTTCCATGGCGAACCGCCAGGAGGTGGTGCCACTGTCCATCCGAGATCACCGATGCGCCGTTTGTTTGTATCGGCGACCCGCCGGGATCAAACTCAAATCTCGGTTTGCCGTTGACAATCCTCAATGCCCAATAATCTGTAACTAGATTGCCGCGAGATACGATCACTGAGTTTGGCTGCGTCGTTTGCACCCAAATCCCGAAGGAGAAGTTGCCCGCGTAGACGTTGAATCGACTACTGCTCGGAATTGTGACGAAGCTATCTACACCGTCCAAACGCAACGCGGTCCCGACCACTCCGTCCGTGATCCATTCAGGGCTTCCTGCAATAATCCCATTCGTCTGTCCATCTTGTCGATCGACCACTTGCGAGCCCTCGCGATCATCAAAAGGCCAATGGCCTTGTAGCTCCGCCTTCAGTGACACCACCGATGCCTCGTTCAAGCGGTTGATTCGGGTCAAGCCGCGATCGGTTTGGTCATATGAATCGCGTGTGATATATGAAAATGTATCAATGCCCAGCGCATCGAGATCGGCCAGGTACACGAAGGAGCCATTACTCAAGAAGTCGACGCTCCCGCCAGCGGGAGGGCTCAGCAGGGTGAATTTCAACGCGTGAGTTTCCGGGTCGATGTCGTTGGTCGCGACCGAGCCCTGGACGACTTGTCGAGCCGTCAAAGTGGACGCCTGGGATTGGCGAAGTTGAACTTCGGGTAACACTGAATCGAAGATCAAGAATTCGTCAAAAGCGCCTCCGGCACCGATGGACCACGGCGTCGCACCCAAGCGAACCGGTCCTACGCTGGGAAGAGGTTCGGCTTGTAAGATGGCCATATTGTCGAGTCGACCATTGAGGTAAAGCCATACGGAACGTCCGTGGCGGACGATGGCTATTTGCGTCCACGTCCCCATTGGAACTTCAGCGCGGCTGTACAAACCATCGTTGAAGTTCGCTTGGGTACTAATGGCAATGTATATCTGGTTGCTCGTGGGTCTCAGCCATACCCCCGGCGAACGCTGTGCCGCAGCACTGCCGGTATGGATGACGGATCGCCACTGTCCCGTTGGTCCCGTGTCCGGTCGGTATCGAAAAACCAGCGTCGATTCAGTACCTGACAATGATGTTGACACCGCTGCCGAATCGATGACTACCGAACTGGCGGGATTTGTTAAATGCAAAGCAGTTCCGAATGACGATGCAATGAACTGCAAGCTCGAGTCGTTGCCCAGCGTGCCAACCGGGGTTCCATCGCGGTCGAGAATCATTCGATCGGGGTGCGAATCAAAGTCGACGGCAAAGTGTAGTTTTTGGCGAGTCACGCGAAAATCATCGCCCGACGCAATCGGGGCCTGGTTAAGGTTCAAATCGACAACTGCCTCGTCGGAGAGGCCGTGGAGATCCGTCGCACGATATGCGAACGAGTTCTGGGCCGGTCCGTTCTTGCCGGACAGATAAACGAATGATCCGTTCGTGCGAAAATCGAGCAGTCCTTGGCTTGGAGTCGTCATCGCTTGAAAAGTCAATTCGTTCTCGTCGTGAGCACTGTCGTTCTCCCCGACATGGCCAATAACCACTTGGGTGTGTGACAGAGGAGCCACCACAGACTGTCGCAATTCAAATTCGGTCAACGCGCGATCGTAGACGACCAACTGATCAATCGACGCCAAAGCCCCGCTGGCCCAGGCCGTAGCGCCCAGAATGATGGGGTCGCCGTTGAAAAGAACGCTGCCGGCAAGTTTCGTTGTCGCGTCCAGGTGGCCATTGATATACACCGAAAGCTGGCTGCCGCGTTTAGCGACGGCGATGTGTGTCCACTGTCCAGTTGAAATGCTCGCATTGCTGTAAAGTCCAGCGTTAAAATTTTCGCTGGTGCTTGTGGCGATGTAAAGTCGATTTCCATTGGGCGCGATCCAGATCCCTGGCGAACGCAACTTGGCCTGCGAACCTTTCTGGAGTACCGTTCGCCACTGGCTCGTCGGACCCTCATCGGGACGATAGCTGAAAACTAAGCTGTAGTCCTCGCCGGATAGGGCGTCGCGTGCGGCAACCGAGTCGATGACGGCCGATGCTCGCGAGTTTGCGAATTGCAAAGCGTCACCCCACGGCGACTGCACGTATCTCACGAGGCTGGTTTCTGCAACTGTCCCAACCGAAAGCCCGTCATGATCGACGATCCAGGAATCGTCGCGTGAACGGAAGTCGACGTCGAGGCGACGGCCCGCTGGAACACTGACGAACGTGTCTGCGACCGCTCTCACGCTTTCGGTACTAGCGATGCTGTTCTCGATGATCGTATCGTCTAGAAGATCCTCGACGGGGATCGGCTCTTGATTTACCTCCATGCTAAACGGACTCATTGACGAATTGAGGAAGGTGATGACTTCTAAAGCGTCGGCTGCGGTCACCTTGCCATCTCTGTTAATGTCCAACCTCAATGGAGGATCGCGATCTTCAAGGACGTTGATGATTTGCAAAGCATCGAGCGCGGATACTCGGCTATCATCATTCACGTCGAAACGAAGCACAGCCGCAGCGAGCAGGTCCCGCCGCTCGAGCATCTCGAGTCCCAGACGACGCAGATTCGAGCGATGATGGCCTTTGAATGATCGTGTCACGCCGGATAACTCACAAATAACGTAGCGGGTCGGGGAGAATTGCCGTGCAAAAGAGTTAGGACGCCACAAGCTGGGTTCGTGCCAAGGAATCTGTGTGTCTCCCGGTCCAGGCTAACGCCAAGTCAGCGATCGCTGCGACCGAGCTACCTTGCTCACTTGCTCAATAGCGTTTTCACGGCCTCGGTGATGTTCGGTTGTCGCATCAGTGATTCGCCCACCAGCACCGCTTTGACGCCGCCTTGGCGGAGGAATTCGACATCGGCTGGCGTGTGGATCCCGCTCTCGCCGACCAGCAGCCGATCCTTGGGGACACCCTCGCCGACGGTGAGCGTGTGGCCCAAATCCGTCTTGAACGTCCGCAGATCGCGGTTGTTGACGCCGACGAGCCGAGTTCCCGTCGCGAGCACCGCCTCCAGATTTTCGATGTCGTACAACTCGACGAGCGTTTGCATTCCGAGCTGCGTCGCTTGATCGTGCAACCGCTTGAGCTCACTCGCTGGCAAGCACTCGGCGATAAGCAGCACGCAATCCGCGCCGGCCTCGCGCGCCTGCAGGAGCTGGTACTCGTCAACGATGAAGTCCTTCCTCAGCAGCGGGATCTGGACCTGCTCCCGAATCGCTCGCAAGTAGTCGAGGGACCCTTGAAAGAAAGGTTCGTCCGTGAGCACACTCAAGCAAGCGGCACCGCCGGCCACGTACGCCTGGGCGATCGCCACGGGATCAAAGTCTTCGCGGATCAGTCCCGCCGAAGGGCTGGCGCGTTTGACTTCCGCAATGAGCTGGACACGGTCACCGGCGGCGAGTGCGCCGTGAAAGTTCAAGCACGCGGGGAGATCGGCGATCGCGGCGATCAACTCAGTCGCGGGTCGGAGACGTCGATCGGCTTCAATGGTTTGCCGCGTTTTGGCAAGAATCTCGTCGAGGATCGTCATCAGTGTTTGAAGTGCCGTCGACCGGTGAGCACCATCGGTAAATCGTGCCGATCGCAAGCCTCGGTGACTTCTTGGTCGCGGCGTGAACCGCCGGGCTGGACGACGGCGACGATCCCCGCTTCCGCGGCGATATCGATGGAGTCGGGAAAGGGGAAAAATGCGTCGGATGCGAGCACGGATCCGCGTGCCCGATCGCCCGCTTTGTCGATCGCAATCTCGACGCTATCGACGCGGCTCATTTGACCGGCGCCGACGCCGATGAGCGACGTATCTTTCGCCAGCACGATGGCGTTGCTTTTAACGTGACGGACCATTTCCCAAGCGAATGCGACATCATCCCACAGCTCATCCGCGACTTCGGTATCGGTCACCGTATTCCACTGCAGCATCGCACTGGTCATCCGATCCGCATCCTGGACGAGCATCCCGCCGCTGATGAATCGTCGCTGCAGGGGCGACGCCGGATCCTCCAGGCGGCCGACCTGCATCAGCCTCACGTTGTCGTGCCAACGCGGCTTGGTGGTCAGCAACCCGACGGCGCCGGCTTCGTAATCGGGTGCCACGATGGCCTCGATGAACAGCCCCGGCTCGCAGAGCAATTCGGCGGTCTCGATGTCGAGCGTGCGGTTGAAGCCGAGCACTGAACCGAATGCCGAAAGGGGATCACCCGCGAGCGCTTTGCGACACGCACGGCTGAGCTTCGAGTCGGTCGCGGCGCCGCACGGATTATTGTGCTTGACCACCGACACCGCCGGTTGCGCGAAGCCGCGAACGATCTCGAGCGCGGCGTCGAGATCGAGCAAATTGTTGTAGGAAAGTTCCTTGCCGCTGAGTTGCCGTGCGGACACTAGATTCGCGGTGCGAATGGTCGGATCGCTGTAGACGGCTGCTCGTTGGTGCGGATTCTCGCCATAGCGAAGTTGAGCTTTCCGGCGGAGTGAGAAGTGCATGGTCGACGGAAATTCGCCAGCGATTGTATCGCCTCGCATGTAATCCGCGATCGCACGATCGTAACCGGCGGTGTGATCGAATGCGTCACCAGCCAAACGGCTGCGCAGCTTCAAAGTCGTACCGCCTTCCGATTCGACTTGGTCGAGGATCTCGCTGTACTGTTCCGGGCTCGTCGCGACCGCCACGTCGCCGTGATTCTTGGCCGCAGCACGAACGAGACTCGGCCCGCCGATGTCGATTTGTTCGATGCACTCGGCTCGTGACACACCCGGTCGCGAAGCGGTGGCGGTGAACGGGTACAGGTTCACAACGACGAGGTCGAACGGAACGATCTCATGGGACTCGATCGCCGACATGTGCTCCGCGTTCTCGCGAATGGCGAGAATTCCGCCGAATATCTTGGGATGCAACGTTTTAACGCGGCCATCGAGCATCTCGGGAAATCCCGTGTACTCGGCAACGTCGTGGACATTGACACCGGATTGCTCCAAGTGAACACGGGTGCCGCCGGTGCTGTAGATCTTCACCCCGAGACGCTGGAGTCCGGCGGCGAAGTCGGTCAGCCCCATTTTTTCGCTGACACTGATCAAGGCGTTACGTACGGGGACGACGTCTGGCACGGCGGTGGGTCTTCTCGATGGAGGCGGTGACTAATCCGTCCAATGTAGCGAAAACGGCGGCCAGAGTGAATGACGTGTCGTCGGTGGCGGCTCACAACCGTACGTGGATCCCCGCGTCTCGCATCACTTGTTTCGTCTCCGCGATCGTGAATTGGCCAAAGTGAAAAATGCTCGCCGCGAGCGCCGCGTCGGCTTTGCCCCGCTGAATCGCGTCGACCAGGTGCTTGGGGTGCCCTGCACCACCACTGGCGACGACCGGAATCGACACCGCTTGGCTGACCGCGAGTGTCACGGGCAGGTCGTATCCGTCACAGGTCCCGTCGGCATCCATGCTGGTCAGCACGATCTCACCCGCCCCCAGACGCTCGACCTCAATGGCCCAGTCGACGGCCTCACGCCCGACCGGCGTCCGACCCCCGTTGATGTGCACTTCCCAAACCTCGCGGCCACCTTTTTGCACACGCTTGGGGTCGATGTTGACGACGATGCACTGGCTGCCAAAACGATCCGCGGCGCGAGAAATAAAACTCGGATCTTGGCACGCTGCCGAATTGATGGACACCTTGTCGCATCCCGCACTGAGCAGCGACCGCACGTCCTCGATCGTCCGCACGCCGCCGCCGACGGTCAACGGCATGAAGACTTGTTCCGCGGTTCGCCGGACCACGTCCAAGATGATCTCACGCTGCTCGTGGCTGGCCGTGATGTCCAAGAATACCAACTCATCGGCGCCCTCCGCTTCGTACCGACGGGCGATTTCGACCGGATCTCCAGCGTCACGCAAATTGACGAAGTTCGTGCCTTTGACCACACGACCTTGATGGACATCCAAACAGGGAATGACGCGAGCAGCAAGCATGGAGGGTGGTGCGTTAAAAGGTAGGGAATTGAATCCGATGTTCGAGACGGCTAAAGGTCGGTAGGCACGGCAGCACGTAACGGGGTGCTTGAGCTGTCGCCATCACCCACATCTTGGAGGGCTAGATTGCACTGGCGAGTCTCATGCCGTCAAGTAGCGAGTGAAGTTGAGCCAAGCGAGCGGAGCCATGGGCAAGAGGGATTCGACGAGCTAGCGTGCCTGGACGAGTTGCTCGATGGCGTCCGCCGCCGCGATCGCACCGGGCTTGCCGACTAGCTTTGCGGCGCAAGCGTGCGCTGATTTTGCAAACGAGGTTTCATCGAGCAGCGATCGAAGTTGACGTTCCAAATGAGAATCCCGTCGTAACCAGTGACCGACGCCCAATCGTTCGACGCGGGTCGCGTTGTCGAATTGGTCGTACGCCATGGGGCGAACCAATTGTGGCACTCCGGCCGCGAGCGCTTGACTCGTCGTGCCGATGCCACCGTGGTGCACGATGGCCGAGGACTGGCGAAGCAGTGCAGCGAGTGACACGTACGGCAACCACTGCAAACGCGATGGCAAATCGGCAGGCACATTCTCGCTGTGACCCGTGAGTAGTACGCCGCTGCGATCGAGTCGCTCGCAGACTTGGATCGCGCGACGGAAGAACGTTTCGCTGTGGCGATGCGCCGTCCCACACGTGAATATGATCGGGTTCTCGACTCGCAACGTGATCGATTCGTCGGCGTGATCGGCCAAAGGGAACCCGGCGTGAAAGAACCGGTCATCCAGCGCGTCGTGTTCCGGTGCGAACCACTGCGGATACATTAACGCGACACGATCCGGCGAGAACCACCATGACTTGAGCGGTCGACGCACCGGTGCCATCCCGAGTGATCGGCGGTGCTCGTTGAGTTGCGGTAGGTAGGACGGGTGAAGCATGCAGTGCTCCGCAAACCAGAATGCGGACTTAACCACCCAGGCCGGGCGATGACATTCGAACCACCACGGCGACATCCGCGGCGGACAACGTGGATCGAGCATCATCGAGGGCGCCAGGTGGACACTCACCAGCGGCGTTGCGGGGTCCCAGTCGCGATGCGTCCGTGAAGCGAAATCGAGGGGATGCGAAACCAGGACGGTTTCTCCCGGCCGATGATGCCGACGAATGACATCCCAATGCGCAGAGATGAACTTCGCCGCCACCTCCCGGAGAATCCCGCGTAAACCACTCAGCGGTCGCCACATTTCCGGCCGACCGAGCAAGCTCTCGAATTGCTCCCGCTTGATCACCGGTTCCACGATTAACCCCGCCTGGTTCGCGATGTCCGCGTAGGGCTCGGCGAGCGAGATCACGACGTCGTGGCCACGCCGGCGAAGCTCCGCGCCGATCGCCACCATCGGATTGACATCGCCGCGTGAACCGGGGGCCGACAGAATCGCTAACATGGGAGCTTTCGTGGGGATGCCACTCACGGCCGTTGATCGGATGGCTACGGCCAGAGTGTCGTGCTTTCCAGTTTGACGAGTTGCTCGTAACGAGCGATGGTCTCGGGGTCCGCCACGTTAGCGAGGTTGGCTTCGAGAAGGACGTTTCGCAGCGTGTGGATGAGCCGGTCGATCTTGGCTTCCTGGATTTCCAAGGGCTCGAGCTTGTCGTCGAGGGACTTTTGTTTCCCTCGCACGTGGGCGAGTGCCTCGCTTTCTTCCAGCGATTCGACGAGTACCACGAACTCGGCACCGCGCGTGGTCGCCCACTGTGCGATGATCGGTGAAAAACCATGCTCGCGAAATTCGGGATTGGCTTGATTGAGCGAACGGCGGATCTCTTCGATGAGCGTCGTTTCAGCCTCGGTGTGCTCAGCCATCTTCAAGTACAAAGCATCAACTTGCAAACTCAAGCGACGTCGTTGCTGTTGGATCGACTGGACAGTTGCTTCGGGCGTGATCTCAAGTTGGCTCGATAGCGCCGAGATGATCGCCCGCTGGTCCGGCCGGGCGATGGTGAGCAAGGCCTCGACGGTGTGATTGGTGGTGTATCGCTCCCGCGAACTTTGCGGGGACGAATTGCGACCGAAGACCGAACCGAGCAGCGATGCGACGACTCCCGGCGAATCGCTCGCATCAGCTTCGGTGGCAATGCGGCTTGCATTTCTCAGCACGACATCGGACGTCTTGAGGGGGACATCGATCGTCGTGCTCGTGATGATCGCGTACGCGTGCGCCTCCGCAAGACTGACGCGATTGTCTTCGTCATAGTCGGCGTGAATCACGGTCGTGCCGTCGCGTGAAAGTCCATTCAGGGCGGCGAAAAAATACGAGCTGTATTCCTGGTAATCGCGTTCGTCGACCGCCGCTGTGCAACCGGCCGCGGCGCGGTCGTGTCGCTGGGAAAAAAATCCGCATCGTGGCCGATCGCTCATGCCGAACTTGCGATTGGACTCACGGAATACGACTTCGGCGAACCCGCCGCTGTAGCACTGGACCATCACCAAGATGACTTCAACTTCGGGGTCAAATCCGTCAAGCCAATCGGCCAACTCACTGGCTCGAACTTCATCACCGCCCCAGAGCAGGATTGAGGTATCGCGTGCATGCTCCGGCGTTGACAACCGCGAACTGCTGGCATCGTCATGCGCGTCATCCATGCCATCGGACAACGCCGGCGCACCGTGGGCGGTAACGTAAACCACGAGTCGATCACCGGCGACGAGGTCCGCAGCAAGCGATTGCATCATCGCGCGCAAATGTGCCTTGTCAGCGGGTTGATCGCTGGGCCGTGAATGGTGATTGCGATAGCGAAGTGGGATCCAGTACTCTTCGCCGAGGATCCGGGTCATCCACCGCATTGCCGGCGAAATCTCGGCCGCTTCGTCGATGTATTGCAGATCGGGTTCGGATGCCGAACCGTCCGCGAACAGAATCCGGTGGTCGAGCGGTTCCGGGTAGCGATTGCTCAAGGTTCTGGCGAAGAACTCGACATTCTTTTCGAGCGAGACTTGGTTATTGGCCGGCTCAGGGCCGCCGCCCACAGTAACGAATACATCGCGACCCAGGGACTGGGGAGCCATCACAGCCACGGTCGCCAGATTCGCTGAGGCCGCGACAAACAAGAACAGTAAACGAAACGGGGGGCCGGGCATGGCGATGGGGGATCAGTGGTCGGGGGACACAGGAAGCGACGATTCGTCGACTTGCTCTATACTACTCCACGCACCTTAGCCTGGCACGAGCCGTTGATACAGTGTTTGCGTCTTCGTCCAAGCAATCCTTCTTTCCGTCGAGTCCGAGCGTTTGAATCGTTCCCCAACCCATGACGTCGCGATCGTCGGTGCCGGTTTGGCTGGGCTCGCTTGTGCCAAGGTCCTATCACGAAGCGGTCGATCCGTCGTCGTACTCGAAGCGAGTGAACGCGTCGGGGGTCGCGTTCGCACCGATCACGTCGACGGATTTTTACTCGACCACGGCTTCCAAGTCTTGCTCACCGCCTACCCCGCATGCCGCGAATGGCTCGACTATGCGGCGCTCGAGCTTCGACCCTTTCAGCCGGGTGCGTTGGTCCGGTCCGGTGGAAAGTTCGCCCTGCTGGCGGATCCCTGGCGAACCCCGAGTTTGGCGATCACGACGGCGTTGAGCCCGATTGGATCCATGCTCGACAAGCTGCGCATCGCCAGGCTGCGATTCCAGAGTCGACGCGGTTCGCTCGCTGACCTTTACGAGCGGGACCAGCAACCGACGCGAGATCGGTTGCGATCGATGGGTTTCAGCGAATCCATGATCACTTCCTTCTTTGAACCGTTCCTCGGTGGCGTGTTTCTTGATGAATCGCTTGCCACGCCGAGCCGGATGATGGAGTTCGTGATGCGAATGTTCGCGGAAGGCGACATCGCCGTTCCCGCAGCCGGGATGGCTGCGATTCCGCAGCAGCTCGCCAGCTCGTTGCCGGAAGGCAGTGTGCGGTTACGAACAACGGCAACCAAGGTCGAACCGAATCGCGTCACGCTCAGTGATGGTAGCGAAGTCATGGCCCGGCGCGTGGTCGTGGCGACGGAGAGTGACGCGGCGGCGCGGCTGCTGAATCGGCCCGCATTGGCCACCGCGTGGTCGGGCACCACGACGATGTACTTCGCGACTGAATCCGTCGTCCGAGCCCGAGCGATGCTGATGCTGCGCGGCGACGAGTCCGGCCCGATCCAAACTGCCACCGTGATCAGTCAGGTCGCACCCGAATACGCACCCGCCGGGAAATCGTTGATCTCAGTCAGTTTGAGCGATCGGAGTTGTGATCCGTCGGACATGATGGCTACTGAAAAGCTTGAACCCATGGTTCGTGATCAACTCGCCGATTGGCTCGGCGAGACCGTCCGATCGGCGCGATTGCTGAGGACTTATCATGTGCCGCTCGGACTACCGAAATTATCGCTCGATCGAGTGCTAAAAACGATCGCCGCAGACGGCATCCTCGTCTGCGGTGATCACTGTGAAACACCGAGTATCCAGGGCGCGATGAACAGCGGGATTCGTGTCGCGGAAGGACTCGTGTGAGCCGACGGCTCCGGCGGGCGGCTGTACGCCGCCGAGATTTAACCTGGCGGAATTGAGAATCGATTCATGAGCGAGGGTTTGATCCTCACTTCAGCGTGCGGACGCGGATGTCGCGCCAGCGAACTTGGAACGGGCCCTCCCCCTTGCCGATGCCATGCACTTGCAATCCGATGAATCCCGATCTGAACGAATCGGCGTCGCGGATATCGGTGATCGGTGTGCCGTTGACCCAGGTTTGCAAGCGGTCACCCTGGGCGCGAACGATAAAACGATTCCACTCGCCGTTCTTGTAAGCGTCCTTGATCGGTTGCTCCTTGGTGATCCAGTCTCGGCCGGTGCCTTCGCTGTACAGGTAACCCGACTCACCCGGACTCGTTTCGATTTCCACCTGTGGTCCGTGAACGCGACCGTTATTGAATTCCTTCAAGCTTTTGGAACGAATCTGCACACCGCTATTGAGTCCGGGATCGTCGTTGACTTCAAACGTCAATTCGAAGTCGCCGTAGTCATTGTCGCTGCACAAGAACGAATTGGGGCTGCCCTCGGACGTCTTGCCGACGATCGTGCCATCTTCGACGCGATAGGTCGCGGTACCGTTTCGTTGCGTCCAGCCCGTGGTATCCGTGCCGTTGAACAGTGAAACCCAATCCTCGCCGGTAATATTGGGCATCGCATCCGCGGATGCGGCGCCGATGGTTGCTGGGTCACGTGTGGCTGCTTGGTCGCGGGTGAGCGTTGTCGCGTCGACATTGGGAAGCGTCACCTTGCCGGTCGCGGCCCACTCCGCTCCACGCTGCAGCGTGACCTGGAAAGCGACGCCGTTCATGCCGGCGACGTCGTGGCCGAGGGGGGTGTGAAAGACGCGGCCTTTGCCGTAGCGAACCGTCATCAGGATGGGCTCATGCTCCCCGGTACCGCCGGTCGCAGGATCGCTAAACGCGGTCGCCAGCACGTGCATGTTCTCGGCTGGACCACGGAGGTTCCCGTAGAGCTCGTCACCGGCTTGCATGAACGAGCGTGGAATACCTCGCGTGATCGGATGTTCCGGCTCGCGAACGACGATCGTGAAGGGGACGCGTTGCCCGTGCGAACCGCCACCGCCGGGCGAATTGTCACGCACGAGTTTGTTGTCCCGAAAGCGAATGTAGGGACCACTCTTTTCGTTACGTCCACCCCAACCACCGAGTCCGATCATGCGGTTGTATTCGGTCCAATCGGGAAAGGCATTGTCGGCTGCGTGAACGCAGACGACGCCACCGCCACCGGCCACGTACTGCTCAAAATCAGTCCGCGTTTCGGCGGACCATGCGTCGCCATCGTAGTTGAGTAGCACCACGTCATAGTTACCGAACGTCGGCCGGTAGCCCGTCATGTCTTGGCCCTTGGCGGGGCTGGTCGCGACATCGACGATGAATCGGCCACAGCCTTCGAGGGTTTGCTTCATCACGGGCGTCGTTTCGACCCAATTGTGATACGGCGGGTGCTGGCCATCGATGATGAGCAATCGAAGCGGCTTGGCGTCGGCCGCAAATAGCGACGATATCCCAAAAAGCGAGAGCGCGGAGGCGACCAAGGCGTGGCGGATGTTTAACATGGTGGGGGCGCTGTGAGAAAAAGGTGAGAGTCGAAGCCGCTTCGGTGTGGGGCGACCACGACGCAGCTCGCGTGGAACCCAGATTGTAGCACTTGGGCGGTCGCGGATCGAAGCGGGTTGCCCGAGATTTAATGACCTGAAGATTGGTACGTGGAGATTGAGATGACGGAGTTTGTGCGTGGCTCTTACCCAGCCACTCGAATGCGGCGACTTCGACGCACGGATTGGTCGCGTCGGCTCGTCGCCGAATATCGCCTCAGTTCGAGCGATCTGATTTGGCCGCTGTTTGTCACCGAGGGTGCGGGCACTCAGCCCATCGCTAGCTTGCCGGGCGTCTCGCGGCACGGCATCAGTGATTCACTCCCGCGAGCGATCGCCCAGGCATGCGAACTCGGTATTCCCGCCGTCGCGTTGTTTCCGGTCACGAACCCGGAATTGAAAAGCGACGACGCTCGGGAGGCCACCAACCCCGATAATTTGATGTGCCGCGCGATTGCGGCGGTGAAGCGTGAATGCGGTGACGCACTCGGCGTCATCGCCGACGTGGCGCTCGATCCGTACAGCCAACACGGTCACGATGGACTCGTGATCGACGGCGATGTTGCCAATGACGAAACCATCGAAGTGCTGTGCCGTCAATCGCTCGTCCAAGCGGCTGCCGGTTGCGACATCATCGCACCGAGCGACATGATGGACGGCCGCATCGGTGCGATCCGATCATCACTCGATAGGGCGGGGTTCACGCGAGTGCAAATCATGTCCTATGCCGCCAAGTACGCCAGTGCCTTCTACGGCCCGTTTCGCGATGCTGTAGGCTCGGCCACGAATCTCGGTAAAGCGGGGAAACACACTTACCAGCAATCGTCATCGCAAAGCGACGAGGCCTTGCACGAGGTCGCACTGGATCTTGCCGAGGGAGCCGACAGCGTGATGGTCAAGCCGGCGCTTGCGTACCTCGATATCATTTACCGCGTGAAGACAACGTTTGCCGTTCCCACGTTTGCCTACCAGGTCAGTGGCGAGTATGCGATGATTGCCGCCGCCGCCGAACGCGGCTGGATCGATCGCGACAAGGCGATGCTCGAGAGTCTGCTCGCGATCAAGCGTGCCGGTGCTGACGGTATCCTCTCTTACTTTGCTGTCGACGCCGCACGATTGTTGGCGAGTCAGGCATAGCTCTCCTTGGAATGATCAATCTCATGAGCAGCGAGGACATCCGACTAATCGCCGCGTTCTCGTGCTCCGTCGTGACGCTCGTCATCCTCATCGCGCGTTACTCGCTGTCACCGTTCGTCGCGCTCATCATCTCCTCGGTGCTGTTGGCTCTGGCCTCCGGACTCGAGTTATCGCTCGCTTGGGAGCAATTCGCCGTCGGCGTGGGAAGCATTCTTGGCTCGACCGCGATCGTGATCGGGTTGGGGGCGATGATCGGCGTGCTGCTCTTAAAGTCCGGTGGCGCCACGATGATCGCGGAAAAGGTGGTCGGAGTTCTCGGCGTGAAACGCCTTGGCTGGACCCTCTGGATGGTCGGCCTGCTCGTCGGCGTTGGCGTTTGGTTCACGGTCGGGCTGGTGCTGCTCGTTCCCATCACCCTTTCGCTTTCGCGAGTGGCACGCGTCAGTATCCTGGTGCCGGCGATGTCGATGCTCGCAGGCCTTTCGGCAATGCACGGCTTAACGCCTCCGCATCCTGGGCCGCTCGTCGCCATCAACCTGCTACAAGCCGACATGGCCGGTACGATCCTGTGGAGCCTGATCGTGGGTGCAATTTCAGCAGCCGTCGCCGGTCCCATGATGTGGCGATGGTTCGATGCCAAGATCGAGATGCCATCGTTTGATCATTTTCTTCAGGAAGACACCAACGATCGACAATCTTCCCTGAGTGTGTGGTCACCGCTGGTCGTGATTTTACTTCCCATCGGATTGATGCTTTTGGGAAGCATTGCATCAAACCGCGTGGTTGATGGCGGACACATTTGGATCGATCGCGGTGCGCCCTACGCGGCGGCAATGGGCAATCCGACCATGGCGATGCTTGTCGGCTTTGTGTTGGCTTATCTGCTGCTCGGAATCCGCAGCGGATTCTCGCATCAAGCGATCTCCGAGTTTACTCAGGAGAGTCTCTATCCAGTCGCAAATGTGTTGTTGGTCGTGGGGGCTGGAGCCGGTTTCAGCAAGGTGTTGATTGCTTCCGGAGTCGGTGAAGTACTCGCCGGAGTCGCGAAGCAAGCGGCGCTGCCCACTCTCGTGCTGGGGTGGTTGATCGCTGCCGCGTTTCGCGTCGCAACGGGCTCAGCCACGACCGCGATTACTGCAGCCGGCGGAATCATGAGCGTCATGGTGGCGAACGACACGACGATCAATCGTGAATTGCTCGTGCTCGCGCTCGGCGCCGGATCGCTCACCCTCTCTCATGTGAACGACGGCGGTTTTTGGTTTGTCAAAGAGCTCTTCACACTCACCGTCGCCCAGACGCTCAAAACTTGGACCGTCCTCGAAACCGTGTTGTCACTCGTCGCTTTGGCGGTGATCCTGATCATCAACTCCGTGGTATGAACGCCGATGTGGATTTTTGACGCGCATCTGGATCTTGCCATGAACGCGATCGAGTGGAATCGCGATCTGACTCAACCCCTCCAAGCGATTCGCGAGTCCGAACGTCACCTCCGCGACAAGATCGATCGTGGTCATGGAACTGTATCGCTGCCCGAGATGCGACGTGGCAAAGTGCTCGGTTGCGTGGCGACGTTGATCGCGCGCGTCGAACACGATGCCTTCAGCCCCGTGCAAGGCTGGCGATCCGCCGAGCAGGCGTGGTCGATGACCCAAGCTCAGCGTGCTTGGTATCAATGCATGGAGGAATCGGGCCAAATGCGGTTGATCGCGGATGCCGCTACGCTCAATGCCCACGTCGAATCAGCCAATTCGCCGTCCAGTGACCCCGCGACGCCCGTTCCCATCGGATTCGTTCTCAGCCTCGAGGGCGCCGACTCAATCGTGAATCTCGACTACCTGCATCGCTTGCATGCCCGCGGTGTTCGCGCGGTGGGGCCAGCTCACTACGGTCCTGGTCGGTACGCTTTCGGAACGGACTCGGACGGACCACTCGGGTCACACGGTCGCCAACTGCTCGCGGAAATGGATTCATTGGGAATGATCTTGGATGCCACGCATTTGTGTGACACGTGCTTTTGGGAAGCGATGGAGATCTATGAGGGGCCGATCTGGGCGAGTCATCAAAACTGCCGCACGCTCGTACCTCACAATCGCCAATTTAGCGATGAACAACTGAGCGCTCTGATCCAGCGAAAGGCGGTGATCGGAGCGGCGATGGATGCTTGGATGCTCGCCCCAAACTGGGTTCGGCGGCAATCAACGCCTCAGCAACACGGTGTTACGCTCGCCTCCGTTGCCGATCATATCGACCACATTTGCCAACTTGCCGGCAATGATCAACACTGTGGTTGCGGCACCGACTTGGACGGCGCGTACGGCTACGAGCAAACGCCAGCCGACGTTAACAGCATCGCTGATATCAGCAACCTGTTCTCGATCCTCGAGGGTCGCGGTTACGCGAGCGAATCGATCGAGCGGATCGCATCCGGCAACTTCATCCGGTTTTTGCAACAGGCGCTCTAGGGGTTTGTCAGAGAAGACATCCAGCGTTGGCTGCTGAACCGTTTGGGCGTTAGCCCCGGTTTTTACGACACGCCCGTGGCAATCGCCAAAACGGCTCAGCCTGGAAAAAACATGGGATGAAATACGACGCGACTCCCTTGAGCCTGAAACGGGGTATGGGCGAGGCCGTTGTTGATTCCCGTGTTCGCCATGCTCTATCATCGTGGCAGCGAATGGCTCGGGTCCGACATTTTGGCTGACGAGCATGGGCTCCCCACACCACCGGCAGCGATGATGCGAAACCTGCGACGAATACTGACTCTGGCCGGGCTGCTATGGGGCTTGGGTGGAAGTTTTGGGCATGCCGAGTTGACCGCCGTCGGTTTTGCAAAGCGTGAGATCACGCCGCCGGTGCCAGTGCGGTTGAGCGGCTATTCCGATCGCAGTGAAGCCTTCGATCGGGTCCGGGATCCACTCTTCGTTCGCGTCATGGTCATCGGTGAAGGCGAGAAAACTTGCGTCGCGATCTCGATTGAGAGTCTTGCGGTCACCGGCGACCAGACTGCGAAAATTGCGAAGCGGCTGAGCGACGATTTCAAGGTCGACCGAGCCCGCATCGTCGTCGCATCGACACATTCGCACGCTGCGCCGCATCCGAGTGGTGCGATCGGGAATCTCTATCGGCAACCGCTCAGTGAAGCGGAGCAACGTGATCTCGCCGTGTACACATCGCAGATTCACGTTGCCGCAATCGATTGCGTTGGCGAAGCGATGGCTAAGCGACAACCGGCGCGTCTATACGTCGGTGAATCCAAAGCCGACTTCGCCGTTAACCGCCGCGTGCTCACCGACGGATTGTGGTCGGGCTTCGGCGTCGCACCCGACGGTCCCACCGATCGACGCGTGAAAGTGATGTTGGCGCGCGATGGAGACGGTCAAGTTCTCGGTGCCATGTTTCAATACGCGTGTCACTGCACCACACTCGGCCCCGATTTTAACGAGTTGACCGGAGATTGGGCGGGACTCGCTGCGGGAGAGCTTGAAACCGAAATGCCGCAAGCGATTTTTGTTCCCATCATTGGTTGTGGCGGCGACGCCAACCCGGAACCTCGCGGAGATTACGAATACGCGGTCGCTCACGGCCAAGAAATCTCCAACGCGATTCGAGATGTCTTGTCTGCAAAAGATCTCCAGTCGCTCAACGGACCGCCCAGCGCGAAGTTCGGATACGCCGGTTTGTCCGCGGAGTTGCCCAGTCGTGATGAGTTAAGCGAGATCGTCGACAACGATTCCGAGCCACCGGTCCGTCGCAACTGGGCTAGCAGCATGTTGGCGACTTGGGATGCGAAGGGCCGGTTGCCGGAATCTTATCCGGCACCGATCCATACCTGGACCTTTGGCGATGCGCTCGTGTGCGTCTTCCTCGGTGGCGAAGTTGTGGTCGATTACCAAATCCGTTTGGAGTCAGAGTTGCGTGCTTCTTTGCCCGTGACCGAAGTTTGGGTCGCGGCGTACTGCGATGATTGTTTCGCCTACGTCGCCAGCGAACGGATGCGAGCCGAGGGCGGTTATGAAGTCGACGCGTCGATGCTGTACTACCTGCAACCCGGTCGTTGGCAAAGCGGTACGGAAGACCTGGTCGTCAGGCGAGTCCACGAGATCCAACGATCCGACGCCGTCGACTCGCGGCCGTTGTCACCCCAAAATTCATTGAATTCGATTCAAGTTCCCGACGGTTTTGACGTGACTCTCGTCGCGTTCGAGCCGCTGGTTCAAGACCCGATCAATCTCGCGTTTGACGCTGATGGAAGTGTGTGGGTCGTCGAGATGGGCGACTATCCACTCGGCAACGCGAGCGGCGGACGTGTCAAGCATCTCCGTGATGCCGACGGCGACGGCGTGCTCGACACCGCTTCCGTTTTCATCGATTCGCTGAATTATCCAACGAGCGTCATGCCCTGGCGCGATGGCGTGATCGTGATCGCGGCACCCGAAGTGATCCTGTTTCGCGACACCGACGGTGATGATATCGCGGACGATCGAGAGACCTTGCTGGCGGGGATCGGTGAATCGAATCCCCAGCACCGGGCGAGTGGATTTGACTACGGGCTCGATGGATGGTTGTACCTGGGTGCGGGTGAAGGCACCCGTGAGATCGTCAGTCATCGCACGGGCAAGGCCATCGACGTCAATCATGGCGATGTGCGATGGAATCCTGACACCGGCGAACTCGAGAAGCTTTCGGGCCAAACCCAGTTCGTGCGGTCGCGAGATCGATTCGGTCGTTGGTTCGGCAACTCGAACAGCCTTCCGTTGTTTCACTATCGAATAAATGAAGCGGCGATCGCCGAGCGAAATCGCCAGGTGCAAGCGTCGCGTTTAGTGCTCCAGCCCGGTGTCGCACCACCGGTTTATCCGTCGAGCCGAACGGTTGATCGCTTCAACGATCTGTTCGCCAAGGATCGATTCACAAGTGCGTGTTCATCGATCATCGTCCGCGGTCAGGGGCTGGGCATCGCGATGCAGGACGCTGCCCTTGTTTGCGAGCCCGTTCACAACCTCGTCGCCCGATTTCAATTGGAATCGGATCACGAAAGCGTCAGCGGTAAACGTTTCGCCGAAGACGAAAGTGCGAAGCGAGATTTTGTGACGTCGACGGATACGTGGTTTCGTCCGGTGCGGGCGACGGAGGCTCCGGACGGCAGCATTTGGATCGTCGATATGCTGCGACGCGTTATCGAGCATCCCGAATGGATACCCGACGCTTGGCAACAACAGATGGACGTACGCGCCGGTGAGGATGCCGGACGAATCTATCGTGTCAGCGTGAAACGGGACGTTACTCGGATGCCGCTTCTGAAAACGGCGAGCGAGGCCGTCCTCGTTGAAACGCTCGCCGGTTCGAACGCGGTCCGGCGAGACTTAGCGATGCAGCAGATTCTTTGGCGAGGCAATCAGGCAATTCAAGAATCGCTGAGAGATCGAATGCACGCATCGCCGGCCGCTGAGATTCGATTGCAATTGTTCGGTACCCTACTCGCCGGTGGTTGGCATCGTGATGACGATTGGGCGTTCATGCTGGATGATCCCGAGCCGCTCGCCGCCGCTTGGGTGCTCAATGCTGCCGGCCGCCAAATGGCGAAGCCGAACCCGACGTTGGGTGCGGAGCAAATCGTCGAGTCGATACGAAAGCGATTGGATCAACGCGTCAGCGAGCCGCAGACGTCGGAGCTAGAAGCTTACTGCTTTCAATCGCTGTTGACGCTCGTTGATCTCGAACTGGCGGAGTCAGATCAAGGCAAGTTCGTTGCTGTTACGGGTCAATTGCTGGAGCGGTACGGTGATTCTCAATGGGCAATCGAGGCTCTCTCGCTGGCCCAGCCGCGGCAAGCGGAGTGGGTGCTGCCGATGTTGCTCGCGCGAATTGACGCGGCTGTCGCTGCTGACATCGCCGATGAGGATTGGAACGTCTTCGCAGAGTGCGTGCGGACGCTCTGGAAGCAATGTAGCCCTGCCGCCAAGAAAAATGCGTTCGTTCATCGCGGCGGCGTTACTCATCCGGCGAGTGAGTTGCCATCGTCTCAATTGATGTTGGTGCTTGCCGCCTTAGACGATTCGGTGGCGGATGCGGATCTCGAAGAACGTTTGGTATCGATCGTTCAACAATCGCGACTCGATATGCGATCGAGCCAGTCTCCGATCAACACCCGGGTTCGTGCCGCTCGACTGTTGGGCAGCCGATTGATTAGCAAATTAGACCAGATAGATGACTTGAAACAGTTATTGTCGATCGACCAACCGGGGCTGATTCGGGCTGCGGCACTATCGGCGGCTTATCGTGTGAACGAAGCGGAAACGGCCGACTTGCTGCTGGCTGCGTGGCCGCATTTTTTGCCCGACGAACGACGCATCGCGGGTGCGACCTTGCTGCAGCGTCCGTCGTGGACTCGCAAGCTCGTGCAGGCCATGCTCGACGAGAAACTACGAGTCTCGGACTTGGATGCGTCGACCATCAACGCGTTGAGTAATTACGAAGATTACGGAGTGATGAAATCTTTCGGTACACTGATAACGCGCCCAACTCGGGGCGAGCGAAAGACGCTAATTGATCGATATGTGAGCGAGATTTCACTGGCGTCCGAGCGAGATATTGCTGCCGGTGAGCGGTTGTATCAAGAAAATTGTCGAGTCTGTCATGAGTCGACTGGCGAGCTTGCCGCGATCGGGCCAGCACTGGCAAACCTCAAGCCCTGGGAGAACGTCCAGTGGGTGACGGCAATCCTCGATCCGAGCGCGAACGTCGAACCCAAGTACTTGCAGTATCAAGCCGTCACGGTATCGGGCCAAACATTCTCGGGAATGGTGATGAATGAGAGTAGCGATAGTGTCCAAATGGGTCTCGCCGATGGACGTCGCATCGAAATTCCCCGCGCGGACATCGAGACGATGCGTGCTTCGGGGGTATCGCTCATGCCCGACGCGATGGAGACAAAACTCACTCCTCAGCAATTGGCTGACGTGATCGCTTGGTTGCAAAGCCGCTAAGGCGAATATTCACTTCTTCCCGTTTCCCAACCTGAACCTACCCATGAAACGACTCGCCCAAGCACTCCTGCTTTCACTCCTGCTCGCCTCCGTTTCGATGGCGGTCGTGGGCGCCAAAGAGCATGACAAGCCCAACGTGCTGTTTATCCTTGCGGATGACCTGGGTTGGAGCGACACGACGCTGCACGGTACGACCGAGTACTACAAAACTCCGAACCTCGATCGACTGGCCAAACGCGGCATGAGATTCACTCGCGCCTATTCGGCCAGCCCACTCTGCTCGCCGACTCGATCGGCCATCCTCACGGGATTGAGTCCGGCGCGGACCGGACTCACCGCGCCCAACTGTCACCTGCCTCAAATCGTGTTGCGAGCGACGCCGGGTGCCGACGCTGCTGCGACCAAACATGCGATTCCGCCCACGTCGATCACGCGACTGGGGACCGACTATCCGACGTTGGCAAAGTCTCTCAAGAACGCGGGCTACGCCACGGGACATTTCGGCAAATGGCATCTGGGGCCTGAGCCGTATTCGCCCCTTCAGCAGGGATTTGATATCGACGTTCCCCATTGGCCGGGACCCGGTCCGGCCGGCAGCTATATCGCTCCTTGGAAATTCAAAGACTTTGACCACGATCCCGATGAACCAGACCAACACATCGAAGACCGGATGGCCAGCGAAGCGGTTGCATTCATCGAAAAACATCAAGATGAACCCTTTTTCTTGAACTATTGGATGTTCAGCGTTCATGCCCCCTTTGATGCCAAACCGTCGTTGATCGAAAAGTACCGCAAGTCAATCAACCGAGACGATCCGCAGCGCTGCCCGACTTACGCCGCCATGGTCGAGAGCATGGACGATGCCGTCGGAACGCTCATCGACACGCTCGACCGGTTAAAACTTGCCGACAACACGATCATTATCTTCACTTCGGATAACGGCGGGAACATGTACAACGAAGTCGAAGGAGAATTGCCGACGAGTAATGCACCGCTTCGTGGTGGGAAGGCATCAATGTTTGAAGGCGGTACACGAGTTCCCTGCGTCATTGTCTGGCCCGGAAAGACAGCGGCGGATTCATCCAGCGATACGCTGATTCAAAGCGAAGATTACTATCCGACTTTGCTCGATGGACTCGGTCTGACGCCAGCGCTGAATCAGCAATTTGACGGGACGAGTATTCTTCCAGCGATCGACGGAACCAAGCTTGTTCGTGATGCTGTGTTTCAATACTTCCCGCACGACCCACCGGTGCCTGATTGGATTCCGCCATCCGTGTCGGTTCATCAAGACGATTGGAAATTGATTCGCGTGTTTCATGCGGGTCAAAACGGCGGTCACCGATACAGTCTGTTTGATCTGGGCAATGATATCGGCGAGCGGAACGACTTGGCAAAGTCGAATCCGGAAAAGGTCCAGCGAATGGATGAGTTGATCACCGATTTTTGGCGAACACGAACGCGGTAACGCCGATCCCCAATCCAAAGTTTGACCCGGCCCGATACCGCCCCGATTTGGAAGGCATCCGTCCGGCGTCCGTCAAAAAGCCGAAAAAGAACGTGAAACCACAGGCAACGCGAGTCAGCAAGCCGTGACGCGCATTGAGTGCACGGAATCAAATGCGTCTGGCCATCCAGTGGCCGCTAAAGCCATGCGATGGACGCGGGTGATACCTGGCAAGGGTTCGCATGACGTGTCGACGAGCGTGTTTAACCGTTTCCACGTTGAAAGCTTCGGTCATGGCACTTTTTGGTGATAATATCGATTATCCTTGGCGGTGCACTCACGCCTTCCGTCAAAGTCGCACCCCTCCGTTCGCCCACCCTTAAATGATCAAGCCGATGTATCGACAATTCAAGCCCGTCGCCGTATTTACGGTGCTGCTCGCCTGCTTTGCACCCCTTGCGTTGGACGCTCTCGCTGTGGCCGCGGAGCCGCTCGCCATCGAGCCGAACCAGCGGATTGTGATGGTCGGTGGCTCGCTCGCGGAACGCATGAATTTGTATGGCAACTTTGAAACCAAATTGCAGACGCGGTTTGCGGCCAAACGACCGCTGTTTCGCAACTTCGGCTGGCCTGCGGACGAGGTCGGTAACCAGCAACGGCCGGGTAACTACACGCTCATCGATGACCCGTTGGAGGTCTACTCGCCGGATCTGTTTCTGTGTTTCTTTGGGTTCAATGAATCGTACGCCGGCGCCGCCGCCGAATCGCTGGCCAGCTTCACTCAGCGGTATCGAGCCTACATCGCCGAACAAACGCAGCGGTTCACCCGCGACGGACGCAAGCCACGTTTCGTGTTGATCTCGCCGATCGCGTTCGAGTCCACGGGCGATCCGTTGCATCCGTCTAGTCAAACTGAGAATGAGAACTTAAAAGCGTATACGGATGCAATCATCGCCCTCGGTAAGAGCGATGGATATCCAGTGGTTGATTTATGGTCGAGGACGAACACAGCCTTCGCGGCCGAACCCGGACCGCAGTACACGATCAACGGTGTTCACGTGAACGAAGCCGGTGATGTGCTGGTCAGTCAACTGCTGGATGAAGCGTTGTTCGGCCCGCCATCGCCTCCGGCGAACGCGGGGCTGGACCAGCGATTGCGTGAGGCAATCAATGACAAGTCGTGGCTGCACCAACAAGACTATCGCATGCTCAACGGTTGGTACGTCTACGGCGGACGACGTACCTGGGATACGGAAACGTTCCCGACGGAGTATCGCAAGATTCGCGAGATGGTGGCGGTTCGCGATCGTTATGTCTGGGATCTGGCGTCGGGCAAAAGTGTCCCAGATCGACCGGATGATTCAGCGACCGGCGAAGTCTTTGAACCTGAGACGATGTTCGGTTCACGCGATGACAACTTCCGCGAGATGCGTGAGCCGAAGCAGTTGACGTATCCGACGCCCGAAGAGTCGATCGAGCAAATGACGGTGCCCGAGGGTTTCGAGGTGAAACTGTTCGCGTCCGAGCGAGAGTTCCCCGAACTCGCCAATCCGACTCAGATCAACTTCGATAGCCGCGGCCGGTTGTGGGTGTCATGCATGGTGAACTATCCGCAGTGGTTGCCGGGCGGTGCGAAACCGAATGATCGGCTATTGATTATCGAGGATACCGACGGCGACGGATTGGCCGACTCGTGCAAGACGTTCTACGACAAGCTGATTTGCCCGACCGGGTTCGAGTTCATCAATGGCGGTGTGCTCGTCGTCGACGAACCTCGTATCATCTTCTTGAAGGATACCGATGGCGACGACTCCGCCGACGAAGTGACGCAAGTCATCGACGGCATCGCGACCGACGACACGCACCACGCGATGGGTGCCTGGGAGTATTCCCACGGCGGACTGCTGCACATGCTCGAAGGCGTGTCCATGTCAACGACGCTCGAAACGCCCTGGGGTCCGTTTCGCAACCAAGGTCCCTCAGGCGCGTACGTCTGGGATCCACAATCACTCAAGATTCGACACTTTCGCACGCCGTCGTACGGCAACCCATGGTGTTTGGTATTTGACCGCTGGGGCAACGGCGTGATCGGTGACGGCACGAATGCCCAACAGCACTGGACGAGTTTGCTCAGTGGTGCGGCGGTCAGCTCACGACGCAGCGTCCAACCGATCTTCGATAATGAAGGCATGCGACCGGCGGTGGGCAACGACTTCCTTTATTCGCGGCACTTCCCCGATGATGTCCAGGGCCAATTCGTCTACGCGTGCGTGATCAATATGCACGGGCTGCCTCGATTCAACGTCTGGGATTCCGCCGATACCGCAGGGCTCGAAGGCAAGCGTATCGAAAACCTGCTCGATTCGACGGACATGTTCTTCCGGCCTGTTGATCCGATGATCGGACCCGATGGTGCAATGTGGTTTGGCGATTGGTGCAACGCGCTCATTGGGCACATGCAATACTCGCAGCGCGACCCGAACCGCGATCACGAACACGGCCGCATTTATCGACTCGTCAACAAGAACAAACCGTTGCTCGAACCTGTTACCCAAAATGGCAAGAGTATTGACGAATTGCTCGCTCAACTGACTGAGTATGAAACACGAACTCGTTACCGAGCCCGTCGTGAATTGCATGACCGCGATCCCCAATCGGTGCTCGCGGCGATCGACAAGTGGATCGAAAGGAGCACTGACGCCAACGTGCTTTGCGAAGCGTTGTGGTTGCAAGAAGCGTTTCATCAAGTGGATGCAAAGCTCGTCAATCGCATTCTCGATACCGATGATTTCCACGCCCGAGCCGCCGCGATCCACGTGGTCGGCAACCAGTCGGCATGGATCGAAGATTCGTACGCGCTGCTGTGGCGGGGGATCGCGGATGCGCATCCGCGAGTGCGACTCGAAACCCTCAGAGCGGCAAGTTTTCTGGGGACGCTCGAGGCGACAAAGATTGCACTGGCGATCACCAATTCGCCTCGGGACATGTGGATCGATTATGTTTTGGAACACACGCTCGCAGCCTTGCAACCCGCTTGGATCGAAGCGATCACGAAGCCGCAAATGCTCGCCGATGTCGAGCCGAGTGCGCAAAAGTTGCTGGTCGAATACTTGTACTCGACCGGTCCCGGCGCAAAGATCTTCATTCCGCTGAAAACGGTTGCCAATGTCGAGTCGAGCGAAGCCGCTAAGAAGAAGGCACTCGCCGAGTTGGTCGCCGCTGGTGGAGGCAACGTCGCGACGGGTGCCAAGGTGTTCGAGCGAACCTGTTCCGCTTGTCACTTGCACGGCACGGTTGGCAAAGTATTTGGGCCGACGCTGACCGATATCGGGGCACGGATGACACGCGAGCATCTGATCCGCTCGATCGTGTGGCCCAACGAAGAGATTGCCAAGGGCTTCGAGACGGTGTCGCTCATCACCTACGACGGCGTGGTCATCAATGGCTTCGTGCTCGCCGAAGACACGGACTCCATCACACTCGGTATTGCCAACGGCAAGACCGAGAAGATCGACAAGGAGGAGATCGAAATTCGCAAGGAGATGAAAGCGAGCAGTATGCCTGAGGCGCTCCTGGAGACGATCGCGCCGGGCGAGTTCCTCGACTTGATGGCGTTCCTGCAAGACGGCTGGATTCAATCCGACCCCGTCGCCGGTAAACCGCTCCGCAACAAGGGCCCATGGGTGGAAGTCTCACGGGGTGCTGGTTTGATGCTCGGCGAAAACTACCCCGAGAACTATGCCGAGGAAGCGTCCCAGTTCTTGGCGATGGGGAAGCTTCGCCAGTTCGATTTCGCTTTCCATTCACCCAATGCTGAGACGCCCAATACCGGTGTCGTCATTCGCTTGATCGGACCCGCCGAAATCCGTCACGTCGAGTTGCAAAACCGCTTGGACGAACAATTCCACGCCCGTGCCGATGGCCTAGCGATGTGGGTCAGTGACGATGGCAAACAATGGCGAGAAGTGTGGAAGAGCGACCAGCCACGGGCTCAATGGTCATTCGATTTGTCCGAAGGCACTCAAGCTCGCTACATCAAACTCGGGCTGACCAAGCCCGGCATCTTCCATCTTTACCACGGCGCGTTTTACGGCAAACCGATCGAGGTCAAGCCATAAAGCGATCCCGTCAAATTCCACGAAGGGTCAACGTGGTAGCCCCGCACGTGCGCTGCAGTCACGGAGTGCGAGTCTGTCGAGCAGCGTCGACGCGCCAGCAGTCAAGTCGAGCGGTGACGAGTTAACTATCGAAGCCGCGTGAGCGAGAGCAACGCCAATCGACTTCGGGTGCGGCGCATTCGAGCCTTTTCCGTTGCAACGTAGTCAGTTCGGTTTTGGGGGTTACCTGAATGCTACATTGCTGCGTGTCCGAACGGGGCACGGTGGTTCAATCCTCTCAGGACTAAGTTTTCGATGCACGATATTGTTGATACCGCAGTAGCGGCTGGTAGTTTCAAAACCCTCGTCGCGGCCGTGACTGCCGCTTCACTGGTGGAAACCTTAAAGAGCGAAGGACCTTTTACAGTATTCGCGCCGACGGATGAAGCATTCGCGAAGCTGCCGGCGGGAACGGTGGAATCCTTGTTGGCGGATATTCCAAAGTTGACTGCGATCCTTACCTATCACGTCGTATCGGGCAAAGTGCTCGCGGCGGATGTGATGACGATGGATGGTAAAGAAGCCAAAACCGTTCAAGGAAGCGCGATCAAAATCAGCACCTCCGACGGTGTTAAATTGAACGATAGTGCGAATGTCGTTTCGACTGATATTCTTTGTACGAATGGCGTGATCCACGTGATCGATAGTGTGATCCTTCCACCGGCATAGCGATTCTCTCGGTGTCTTCTATGTCCATCTATTAAGATGACACCATTTTGTTCCGCGTTAGTGCTAAGAGGTCCGGCCTTTTGGCACTAACGGCTGACGGCCATGGGTTCATCACCCGTCTCCACTTGCCAAATCCTAACACAATTTCTCGGTTGGCCGAATCGAACGGGTCAAGCTCAAGGGGGTTTGGCACGGTAATCGAGCATAAAAGGTTTTCGATTCTGGCCCATCGATCGCGACGATTCTGGTACCGCGATTGCGAATTGATCAAAGTTGGTGGATGGTTCGGCATGTTGACGTCCAATGGTTTAGCCAATGCCCAGGCCAATCTCGAAAAGACGCAAGTCGGTTGCCTTTGAGATCGAAGTTCCGGCTCACATGCGCACCGGAAGCAAAGGTTCCAAATGCGATGGTCGGCTTCGTTTGGTCACCAAACTGATGGACGTTCTCGCGGAACTGCTTGTCGAGGCTTACCGGCTTCGTTGACAGATCGAACTGTTCTCTCGGATGAAGAAACGACTTCTGGGTCGTCGCCATATGTTGTGCATCAATCCGGCGGTCGTAGAGATCCGGCTGTACTTGGCGATTATCGAGTGCCTACTGATCCTGATCTATACCGGCCTCAGTCGGTGAGGGATTGACTATGGAAATGACGGGCCGCAGGCAGGAAAATCGTGGGCAACACCGGCTGGTCTTTATCCGTTTGATGCTTCTGGAAAATAATTCAGCAAAAACGGTTTCGGGCGATTTTCTCGCACTCAATCGCGGCGATGATTCTCAGTACGGCACGCCGACGGCTTGGCAGAGGAATTTCATCAGTGGGCGAACGGCTTTGATGTCGTCGACGATTCTCGCGATCACGTCGCCCGAGACCCAGTCGGCTTCGGTCCAAGGGGCGACGGCGATGAAGTCGATGCGGCGGAGGTCCTCGATTTGGGGATGGTCGGCGGCGTAGTCCCGCGGCGATGTTTTGAGTGATTCGCCAGCGAGTTCGTAGCGGCTGGCGAATTTCTTTTCGCGAGTCGCCTTTCGCCAGCCCTTGGGATCGGCGGCGATGGTCTGCCGAATCGCTGCGAGTGACTGGCGCTCGGGACGCCAACATCCGCCCGCAGCGAAGGTCTCCAGCGGGTCCAGGTGCAGGTAAACTCCCGGAGCGTGGATGTCGCCGCCCGCCTGGTGCTTGAAGGAAACTCCGACGTTGGTCTTGTACGGCGTCTTGTCCTTCGCGAACCGCGTGTCGCGATAGATCCTTAAAATGGAACCGCCGCTACGTTTCGGAATCACGCTGAGCATCGGGGCGACGCGGGCCAGAGGCTTTTCGAGCTGTGCGACGAGCTCGACAATCGGGTCGAGTGCATCGCGTTGGTAACGTGATTTGTTGTCGTTGAACCACTCGCGATTGTTGTGTTGCTCGAGCTCGCGCAGGAACTCGAACAGGGACGGTGAGAGGGGCGATTGGGGCATTGAACGTATCTTGAGCGGGTCAACGACAGGGGAAGGTCACGCGTTATACTATTGCGGTCTGGTCAACTCACGTTTCCCGTAGTCAGCGGATTCGCACGTGTTCTCTTACGGTATGTTTCGTTTGGTTGCCGCCTCGCCGGTGGTATCGGTCGCCAATCCCATGGCCAACGCCAGGGCTTCGATTCGCATGATCGAGGCCGCTGGTGATGCCGAGTTGGTGCTGCTCCCCGAACTCGGGCTAACGGGCTACACGTCGGGTGATTTGTTTGCCAGTGATTCGCTGCTCGAATCGGCGCTGGAGGCTTTGGACACGATTGCGCAGCACAGCCGCGATCACGAATCGATCGTGGTGGTCGGTTTGCCAATGGTGGTCGGCACCTCGCTGATGAACGTCGCGGCGCTCATTGCGTGCGGTCGAGTGCGCGGTGTTGTTCCCAAGACCTATTTGCCGACGTATCGCGAATTTTACGAAGGCCGTCATTTCCGCGCGGCGAGTTCAGCGGATTCGACGTCGGTGGTGGTTCACGGCGTTGAAACTCCACTGGGGACCGATTTGCTATTCCGCTGGGGTGAAGCGAAGATCGCGATTGAGATTTGCGAGGATTTATGGACGCCGATCCCCCCGTCGAGCCTCGCGGCTGCTGCGGGTGCGAATGTGCTTCTTAACTTATCCGCGAGTAACGAGACGATCGGCAAAGCCGCCTGGCGACGCGATCTCGTTCGCAGCCAGTCCGGTCGCTGCATCGCCGCCTACGCCTACGCGTCGGCGGGTGCGGACGAGTCGACATCGGATCTCGTTTTCGGTGGCCATTGCTTGATCGCGGAGAACGGTGCGATTTTGGGTGAGTCCCGTCGCATCGGCGATGGGCAATCGCCCTTGGTTTTTCACGAGACGAGCGTCGCGTGTGACATCGATCTCCAGCGTCTGGCCCACGACCGACGTGTGGTCGGGTCGTTTGACGATGTCGACTTGTCCAGGCATCGTCCGTTTCGCATCGTCGATGTGGGTGCGTTCTACACGAGCGATTTTTCGCCGCGTACCGACTTGCTGCGACGCGTTGACTCGCACCCATTTGTGCCAGACGAGTCGAGTGAGTTGGACGAACGTTGTGCGGAGATCTTTGCGATCCAGACCGCTGGGTTGGTCAAGCGACTGACACGGATTCCCGCATCGACTCCGCTTGCCATCGGTATCTCCGGGGGACTCGACAGCACGCTGGCGCTGCTCGTCGCGATCCTCGCCTGTGAAGCGACCGGTCGTTCGCACGCTTGCATTCACGGGGTCACGATGCCCGGGTTTGGTACGACCGAGCACACGCGAACGAGTGCCGATCAATTGATTGAGATGACGGGATTGACCGCCGAGACGATCGATATCCGTGCACTGTGCTTGGATACGTTTCGAGCCATTCATCACCAACCCTTGGGGATTCCGATCGATGACACGACGACGGTGGAGTCGTTGCAGATGGCACTCCAGCAAACGGACGACGACGCTTCGGATTTGAAGTTCGAGAACGTGCAAGCTCGCATTCGCACGATGCTGCTCATGAGTCGCGGTTTTGTGCTCGGTACTGGCGATATGAGTGAACAGGCACTCGGTTGGTCAACGTACAGCGGGGATCACATGTCGATGTACAACGTCAACACATCCATCCCCAAGACGCTCGTCAGGTTCCTGGTTCGCTATGCTGCCGACCATCATTTCGAGGGGAAACTGAGCGAGGTGCTGCACCGCATCGCGGATACTCCGATCTCACCGGAGCTCATGCCGCCAGGAGCTGACGGTGAACTGCGACAGAGCACCGAGGCGAAACTCTGAGATTACGAGCTGCACGATTTTTTCCTCTTTCATATCTTTCGCTAC
>JBBSJZ010000004.1:0-31370 GCA_038256795.1 Pirellulales bacterium
CCCAGCCGTCGCTGCCCCCTTCGGCGGCGATTCAGCAGCGAACTCAATCCACCGAGCGAGTTCAATCCGCCAAACCCGCCAGCGAATCTGGCTGGAAACTGGTAAAACCCTAATTCTTGCTGATTCGAATCCCATCCCATCAAGCGGCCGATGTGGCAGCGGGTCGAGCGAAGCAGAGGGCGTTGAGCTATGTTCCCCGGTTCATCGATGAGGGCCACCCAAATTGGATAACGCGTCAATCGCGGACGTCTTTGACGAACTCGCTGACCTGCTCGAGTTTCGCGGTGAAAACCCGTTCCGCATTCGCGCCTATCGAGGTGGTGCCCGGGCGATCCGCGATCTCGATGAACCGGTGGCGAACATCGTTGCCGACCCCGCCCGGGATCTTGCTGATTTGTCCGGGATCGGCAAAACGCTCGCCGAGAAGACCGCTGAATTACTCAGCACCGGAACGCTCACCCAGCTCACGGAGCTGCGTGCCGCCGTGCCGGAGATCGTGATCGACATGTCACGCATCCCGGGACTCGGTGCGAAGAAGGCATCCCGGCTGCACGAAGAATTGGCGATCAGCTCGCTCGACGAACTTCGCAGCGCCTGCGAAGACGGACGCGTCGCGGCGGTCAAAGGTTTCGGTAAGAAGACAGCCACGTCCATTCTCGAGGGATTGTCCATTGCCGTCGCTGCCAACGAGCGAATCTCTTGGGCCGCCGCCGATGACCTCGCCGCATCACTCGCCGATCACTTGCGGGCCTGCGACGCGATCGAGAAGTTCGAGTTCGCGGGCAGTTACCGTCGTGGCCGTGAGACCGTGGGTGACCTAGACTTGGTGGTGGTCGCTGCGGACCACGCTCAAGCCATGGATCACTTCGAGGCCTATAGCGGGCGGACGCAAACCATCGGCCGCGGTGATACCAAAGTTTCGATCCGAATCGGCAAGAGTTTCCAAGTCGACATGCGTGTCGTCGCGGTCGACCAGTTCGGCGCGGCGCTCCAGTACTTTACCGGCTCGCAAGCTCACAATATCCACGTTCGCCGCCTCGCCAAAGATCGTGGGCTGAAGATCAACGAGTACGGCGTGTTCACGCTCAGTAGTGAATCGCCCATCGCTGGCGAGACCGAAGACGACGTGTATGCCGCAATCGGAGTGCCCTGGATTTCTCCCGAACTTCGCGAAGACCGACAGGAGTTCGAACCGGCGACCCAGCAAATCCGGCTCATCGAACTCGCCGAGATACGCGGCGATTTGCACATGCACACGCACGCCAGCGATGGCACCGCGAGCATTCGTGAGATGGCTGACGCCGCGATCGCTCGCGGCATTAGCTACATCGCGATCACCGACCACAGCCAGCGAGTCTCGATGGCGGGCGGTTTGACGCCCGGTCGGCTCCGCGATCAATGGAATCTGATTGACGAGATCCGGCCAGAATACGAAGGCCGGTTGATGATCCTCAAGGGGATCGAGTGCGACATCCTCGAAGCCGGCGGAATGGACTTGCCCGACGATTGTCTCGCCGAGGCCGACTGGGTCCTCGCCAGCGTCCACTATGGCCAGCGTCAATCGCGTGAGCAGATCACGGAACGAATTCTTGGTGCCGTCGCGAATCCGCACGTCGACTGCATCGCCCACCCGACCGGTCGACTGATCAACCGACGTCCGCCGTATGAAGTCGACCTGGATGCCGTGATGGTCGCGGCCGCAGCCAATGGCACGCTGCTCGAGCTCAACGCCAACCCCGCCCGATTGGACCTCAACGATATCCACCTTGCAGCCGCCCGCCGCCACGGAATTCCGATCGTGATCAGCACCGACGCGCACTCCCCGGACGGTATGAACGTCATGCGCCATGGCATCCAGCAAGCCCGCCGCGCCGCTCTCGCCTCAGTCCACGTTGCCAATACCCTGCCCGTCGACGAGTTCCTGCGTCGAATCAAGATTTCGCAGTAATCCGGGCATGACGCGTCACAGCCGGCACCAGCGTGACCACCGCCGGGAAATTTTGTTCAACTGGACATGAACCCCTTGAATAGCCTATTCAGGGGGTATGCTTGGCTGTAGCATTTGGCTCTGACGATCTGGGACAACGGGAGCTCTGCGGAAGATCTCCGGAAATTACCGAGTTTTCCAAATTTGATGCGGGTTCATTCGCTCGCCGCACGCGTTCTCAGCCTAGAGGCTGCAATAGCGGCAATTGCCCACCACGACCTCGCCTGCCCAACCTACCCGCCCCGACCGCACGGATGCCCACCATGACAAGCTGTCGCTACGCAGTAAAAAATCTAACGGCACGTTTGTGCGGACTCGCATTGCTGATGCTGAGTGGGGCGTCCGCGAGCGCCGCAGTTACTACGATCATCAAGCTGGACTTCGGCGGTCCCGGTACGACGGCTGATGTTACCTACAACCAAGCAACCGGTGTTCTCACAACCCTCACTAGTGCCGGGTCGGTTGGTAAAGCACTCACTGGCATTGAGTACAGTGGAGGTTTGGAGTATTTGGCCGACTTTGATCCACTTTCCGGCGCCTCCATTGAATTTTCGTTCACGGCGGCCCCAAGTGGGTCATTCGTCGATCCGGTCGAGAGCAGTCAAGTTTTTAGGAACGGATCGTTTACCATCTTCGCTCCGACGAACGAAACGTTGCTCACGGGCACGATTAGTGAAGCGTTGTTGTTGAGCGATGACCCAACGAGCGCTTTATTCACGGCAGGGGGCGAAGGAAATGTGACTTACACCGGTGGGCAATTGCTCCCCTTGATCTCACCCTTGGGTGCTGCATTCACCTTAACAATGACGACCTTTAGCCCGCCCTTTGCTATCACTGGCGCGGGCCCCGATGGGTTTGGCGGAACTCTTCAAACTTTTCGCAGCCAAGCGACGGGTAGCTTTGATGCGGAAATCACAGCGGTTCCCGAGCCCGCGAGCATCGGGCTTGTTGCCATCGGGCTGGCATTTGTAAGTTCGCGGCGACGGAAAGCTGCTCGAGTGAGGTCGAGATCATGACCGCCAGCATATTGTTCAGTTCGACGGCCAAAATTCATCACGTCAGGAGGATAGCAATGATTGGTAAATTCCAAACAATCCTCTTGCTGGTGTTGTTGTGTATGTCCACTGGCCAGAGCCAGGCGGGAACGATTATCTCATCTTTGGCTGGGGGCACGTCTATTGGCAAGGACTTTTTCGTCGTCAGCAGTCAGCTTCATACGACGGCGGGCGGAAGCTCGGTGGCACCGTATGTAACGGGGTTCAGTTACGCACCTTCTTTAACGAGTGTTTCGCCGCCCCTGGCAACTTCTGGTGCGATGGTTCTGTCGAATATTGGCTTTGTTGGAAACGCAATTGCTTATCATCCGTTTGACGCTAATAGGCTCCGTCAAGAAACGACGGGAGGGACGCTCAAACTTTTTGGCGACAATCCACTGCAGCCTTTGTTGACCGGCACTTTGGGCTCGGGCTTTGTAAACGGAACGATGTGGTCCTCCGTGGCGACATTTTCCGTCGAGGTCATCTTTGATGGGGGAGTAATTTCCAATGCCCTCGACCCTCAAGGCCGACTTCTTCTCACCTTGGGTCAGGTCAAGACCGACGGTGCGCCAGCGAACGGTCTTTCCCGGAGCTCGATTGCAAGTCCGCTCAGCCCATTCAGTTCAAGCTTAACGTTTCAAATCACTGGAACGGCTAGATCGGTGGTGCCGGTACCAGAGCCAGCGAGCATGGTGGGTTTCGCCGTGATGAGCCTGGGGTTGCTGCACGCGAAATTTCGTCGGCAAAGAAATGCCCGCGTTACTGCTTAGTTTGCAACCGCTAAAGCGAGCGAGAGCATGCAAGCGTTCCCAGGCTCTCGTTTTCATTAATCCTGATAGGGATTGCAGCCATTAGGCGGTGGTTTGAGCGAAGCGAACACCACCGGTTAGCCTCGCTGCGGAACGGCGGCAGCATTAAAGGCCTCCGCACCGGAGTGTGGAAAACGTCTACGCGGCCGGTTCCTCGTCTTCGGGAGAATCTTCGCTCGGTGGGGGTGATGGCTGCGGCGGACTTTGGCGACGTTGTTCGAGTTGACGCATCGCGCCTTGCAGTGACTCGAGTAAACGTGGGACCTGGCCCGAGGCGAGGAAGACGCGTGAGCTGACCGCGGATTGCGGGAAGAAGCTGGTCAGAAAGTCGAGTCCGAATTCCGTGGCGCCGTGGCCGATCATCACACCGTTGGCATACACACCGCTGAGAATGTCATCGGGCAGCTTGAGATCGTCGTAGATCTCCTGGGGTGTCGGACGGCGCGCATTGGCGTCTTGCGGTTGCGGCGCCGGCGCGGCGGGTTCGCCGAAACGGTTGCGGTACAGGGTGAGATTCGTGTTGAGTGCTTCGATGAATTGGGGCATCACCGGGTGCGGGATGATCACTCGTGACGCGACGCGGTGGGGGCGACCGATCGTTTGCAAGAAATCGATGATGAATTCGCTGGGGCCCGTCATCACGATCGCGCCGGTGCTAAAGCACCCCTCCGCGACACGGTCTGGGACCCGCGCACGCAGCGCCGGATTCGGGTCTCGGGGATCGGCGCGATCGGGCGATGGATTGTCGTCGGACATGCGAAGCTGGGGCCTAAACGGGGTATCGCTGCTGGGACTGGGTTTGGAAATCGCGGCTCGGAATGACATTCTAGGGTGGTCCCGGCGGTTGTGAACACTGCCTGTTACGAACACCGGCTGAGACGAACACCGGCTGAGACAAACACCGCCTATCGCTGGCCGAGTTCTTGACGCACCTTCTCCGGTGTCGCAATCCGCTGGGGCAAGACATGGCGTCCAGCCGCGAGGACACATGCCAACACCGCGATCATCGCAAAGCGGCTGATGACGGTGCCCTGTGTCGGCGATAGCTGGCTCTCCATCGATTGATTGAGCGTCCACATCCAATTGGTGATTTGCCACGAGGAATAGGTGTAGGGGCGGTAGTCGTTGAAATGCAGTCCAATTGAATACGGAATGAGTGCACCCAGAACCGTCACGGCGACCATTGCGGCCAGCCCGATTTCCACTCGCGGGTTGTTGTTGATCCGCACAACGGCCATCACACCGCGGACGCAAATCAGGTAGCCAATCAAGTACGAACTCACGAGCATGAATACTTGTGCAAACGTTCCGCTCGACCGAAACCGGAGCGGCTGGTATCCGAATCGGCGGCTGTATTCGTTGCCGAGAAACATCATCACTGCGCCGATCACCGCGATGTTGATGCACGCGAACACGATGCCCGTCGTCGGACCCGGTGTTAACCAAGTCAGCATCATTCGAGCCAGGAAGCTGCTGGGGAGCTCACGTTGGATGCGTGGTGTCATTGCGGTCGACTCAGCCGCCATCATGCTGCCACAGATCGTCCACAGCATCAGCAGCACGCCACAGGCGAGGATATAGACGTTATCGCAGCCCCGGTCGAGCGACCACACCGCGTAGGCCGTGAGGGCCAGGATCGACGCCGAGAGACCGCTGCAGGCGATCCGCAACACCGTCGATCGATTCTCGCTCTCCGGCGTCAACTGCGCGGCCGCCGCACTGGTGAGCAAGTAGCCAAATGCGAGCGACAAAAGTACCGTCGCCACGAGCAAAAAAGCCACCCAATCGACGGGGAAAGAGTTGCCGTAGAGTATCAAGCCGATGGAAAAAGAGGCGACCCCATACTCAGCGATGAGCAGGATCAACAGCACTGCGAGTAGCGTCGCGATACGGCCGGTGCGGCTGGCCGCGAGCGGTGCAAAGAACAATGCGATCGTCGTCAGTAGCAGACCGGCGACGAGCAGCACCGCCATCAAAATCATCACCGTCGGCAAGTCCACTCCGCGAAGCGTGTAAGCGTAGGCGACGCAGGGGAACAGCGCGATGAAGTACAACAGCATCTGCAGCGACGCACTGGCGAGCTTGCCCAGCACGATTTGACGCGGACTCAGCGTGGTGATCGACAGCAGTTCGAGTGTGCCATCATCGATCTCACCTTCGAGCGAACGGTACGCCGCCAGCGGCACGACCAATAGCATCGGAATCGCCAACACGATGTAGTAGCCGATCAACATTCGCGACGCCGAGGGTGTCGTGTAGATTTGCGGCATCATCGACAGGCTGCCAGCGATCGTCCATGCCAATGCAGTAAACAGCAGCAGCGAAAACGTGACCACGAATTGGCGACTCTTGAGCGCTTGCCGCGTCTCCTTGACCAAGATCGGATTGATGCGATCCCCGAACCGTTCGCACGCCGCGTCGAGATCCTTCCATAGCCTGGCCGCCCTGTCGATTGCCGGTGCTGGCGTTTGACCGCGGGACCCTATCGCCTCACTCATTGAACGAGCCCCTCAGTCACGTGCAGGAAGACATCTTCGAGACTCTTTTTGTGGCTCGTCACCTCCGCGACCGCGAAGCCTTCGCCGACCAACCACGCCACGAGCTCGGCTTGGTCGCGCAGCTCACCATCAAAACTGAATCGAACCAACTCCCCATCGACGAGCACGTCCGTGACCCGCTCGGAAGTTCGCAATCGCACGGCTGCTGGAGCGGCCCGATCGAGGATTCTCAGCGTCAATTCGCGCTGGTGGGCTTGTTGGCGCTGCAGCATCTCGACGCTGCCGGTGGCCAGCAATCGACCCTGCTCGATGATGCCCACCGAGTCGCACATCTCGGCGAGCTCCGTCAAAATATGGCTGCTAATCAGCACCGTTTTACCGCGATCGGCCAAGTCACGAATCATCCGCCTCAGCTCGATGCGGGCACGAGGATCGAGGCCCGCGGCGGGCTCGTCGAGGATCATCACCGCCGGGTCGTGGATCAATGCTCGCCCCAAGCACAGTCGTTGTTTCATCCCCTTGCTCAAGCCGCGAATGGGCTTCTCCGCCATCCCTCGGGTACCCGTGAAGTCGAGCACATGATTGAGGCGTGACGACCGCTCGCGACCCACGAGCCCATACGCTCGGGCAAAAAAATCGAGATACTCGAGACAGTTCACATCGCGGTAGGTGCCGAACGAATCGGGCATGAATCCGAGTCGCTTGCGAACGAGTTCGGGATCGTTCACGACCGACAATCCGTCGACAAATGCGTCGCCGTAGCTCGGCAATTCGAGGGTCGCCAGGATCCGCATCGAGGTCGTCTTGCCGGCGCCGTTGGGGCCGATGTAGCCGAACACATGCCCGCGTGGGACGCTGAACGAAACGTCATTGACCGCCTTGGTGACGCCAAAGAAACGGTGCAGCCGACGTAGCTCGATGCAGGTGTCGTCACCGCCGTGGTAGCCGTTCGTGGACATCGATGGGGACTCGCTCACGGTTGCTCCTCCGCCGACAAATCGGAGTCCGCGATCATGGTGCTCATGGTGACGTTAGCCCCCGGCATCGTGCCGAAAACGAAGTGGATGCTGTCCACGAGTTCGGCATCCTCGACGGCGATGAAACGAGGCTCGATCGCCGCCAAGCCGATGTAGGAATTGTTGGGGATAGAGCCGCCGAGTTGCAAGCTGTTGCGCAGCCAATTCTCCAGGCCGCCATCCGTCAATTCCCGCTCATTGGCAAAAAACATTTGGTTGAGTTGGCTGAGCAAATCATAGCTTTGCAGCCGCGGCTGATAGCGTCGTCCCGACGAGACTTCCTCCATCATCCGCTGGGTAATGTACAAATCACCGAGCGTCTTGGAGCGATCCTTCGCGGGGATCGGCGCGGCGACGGTCGAGTTGCTGCCCGCGGGGAGCGACTCGATGTTCCAAAGATCGCCGCGGGAGTCGCGGATCACGACGCTCTTCAGCTCGATGCTCAAGTTGCTCTGCACCTCGAGCGTGACGGTGGGCGACGTTATTGGCGCACCATCATCACTGCGCACCGCCATCAATGACCCAACGTCTTCGATCGCCTGGTGCACGACGAACTGTCGTTGCTGGCGCGACGGCAGAAAACTTGCACTGAAGCGTTGCTCGTCATCCCTGATGGTCACCGTGCCGAGCGATTGCGACGGTTGGTTCATGATGTCATTCAACGATTGGTCTTGCGAATCGGGATACCCCATCACTTCGGCGTCGGCATCGAAACTCAGACCTGCGGCGGGTCGGATGCCAGCGAAGTAGGTGCCTCTCGTTCGCGTCACCGCGGCGCCACTCGCGGCATCGATCCACGTGATTTGACGAATGCGAGCGACGGTGCCGAAGCCATCGGCAACGATCCCGTAAGCAAACATCGATAGCGTCGTTAGGATCGCCAGAATGGGCGCAATTGCGAACATCAAATAACCACGTCCGCGGCGCGTCGTCATGCGGTAAGCCACCGGCCCAACCAAGATCACGAACAACGTCAACAAGCCCATGAACGTGTACACCGGCGGCTGGGCGACACCGGGAATCAACCATCGCCGAAAGCGATTGTCCCCAAATAAGGGATCAACGCCACGCAGGAGCGCGGGCGATTTCACCGACTTTACAAATCGTCGCAGCCGTGTCCATTGCTGGGGCGTCTCGAGGTCGACGCTGCGGTAACCGAACACGGCACCGACGCCATAGCCCGCCAGTGCGCCGTTCATGGTCTCACCGGGTGAGCTTGAAGGACGCAGTAGCGTCTCCAGAGCTGTATCGTCATCGATTCCGGTGACGACCAGCTTGCCGCCGAGCAATAACCATTGGTTCATCGCTCTGAGCGGAACTGGCATGGTCCTGGTCAAGTTCAGCAGCGAGTCCGAATCGATCACCACGCAGTCGTGGGCTTGGTAGGTTCGCCAATCCGTCGGCGTATCCGCCAGCATCATGTGCTGCACCCTCGGATCAACATTCGCAGGCGTAAACGCCGTCATCGGCTGAGATGGATCGGCCAGACCGACTCGGAGTGCTGCAACTTTCGCAGCGATCTGCTGGGGGTCGCTCAATTCGCTGATCAATAACGTACTTCCACTCACCTCCGCGTCGAAGATTGCTTCCTGCAGTGCGCGTCGATTCGGCAAGTTCGCGCCGATTTCACCTACGTAGCCATCAAGGACGCGTCCATCTTCGAGGAACTGGACTGTGTAGCTATTTCCGTAAGTCCACTTGGGCACCAATCGAGTCACATCGACGCGTTTGGCGTTTTGCTCAATCAAGAAAGGCAGCTCGATATCGAACGCATGACGCTGCGGCACCATCTCGCCCGCCACCGGGCTCAGCCGCATCAAGATTCGTCGCTCTGCGGTCGCCGCGACCGCTAACGTCACCGTGAGCTTGGCCGTGTCATAACCAGGCCGATTGCACGAGGAAATCCGGACGTCGCAATCAAATCCGACGTTCCTAGCTGGATCGTCCGGCAAGCTCAGTGTTTGGAATGCGTCGATCGATAACGGCGACTGCGCAATTGCGTTGATCGATCCCGTCAGCATCATCAAGATGAATGACCAGCGAATGATAACGCTGCGACCGAGCGGGTTCTGCATCACGAGGCGCGGTCCCGGGGCGGCAGTGTCTGCGGCGGCAGTTGATCGTCCGCGAACGGACTCGGTCGCGACGGTAGATCACTTGAGCTTAGCGTCAACGAGGCAACAGCCCAAGACAGCAGAAACAGCAACGATCCGATCAGCACCACGACGACCGGAAAAGCTAAACCCAGCAGCAATGCGCGAGCTGCCATCGCTCCTCCGCCCGCCAGTCGGCCAACGGTCAAAATGACTGCCGCCATTGCCGTTAACCCGACCATGAAGCGAAACGAAATTTGCGGCAACATGCGGCTGCGCAGGATCGGCTCGGAAGATGGCGTTTTCATATCGGGGACAGTGTACCGAATCGCCGCGTGCCGTGAGCGTGATCGCTCGCTTTCAATCCGCCGATCCAATCGCTAGCGTTTGGGGAAAAACGAGGCGCGAACATCCGATTCCAAATTGCAGAGCGCCACTTGGCTGCCGCGGGACTGAAGCACTCCCTGGAACTGAGCCAATGCTTCGATCGATTCGGGAGCAAACTCTTGCACCCCCGCGAAGTCGATGACGACGCGACTGTCGATCGACAACGACCGCGCAATCAGTGACAGTTCATCCGCGATTTTTACGGTCGACTCGTGATTCGTATCCATCGCTTGCTTGAACGTTACCAGGGTCACGGCGTCGGCACGTGACGTGGTAAAATTCGCAAAAGTCCACAAACTCGGATCCGCCGAATCGACCTTCTGGCGCACTTGTCGCGGTGTCAGCGCGGTCACCGCCTCGTCCCGAAATTCGTACATCTCAAACGTTCGATGTCGATACTTTGCCATCGCTTTGTTACTTTCTTGTTCTCTAACCCGGAACTCTAGGCGCGGTAAACACCTCCCGCGCCAGCCTACAACCGCACCGCCCAGTCGACGAGCGTTACTGCGGCGATCGCCAGCAAACTCACCCCCAGCCACTTCTGAGCAACGTATCCGGGGAACTCGCCTCCGATCGCCGCTCGTACGCTGATTGCAGCAAAAGCTAGACTGAAAATCGCCAGCAAGCAGCCACCGCTATTTGTAGCCAGGCTATCAAGAAGCTGGCCGCGGGCGAAGTACGACCACGACGTCGTCATGCCGCAACTGGGGCAACGGATGCCTAAAATTACCCGCATCGTGCAGGGCGGCAGCCCGAGTTGCTGGTGTGTCCCCAAACCAGCCGCAGCAGGACGCAATTGACCAGCAATTCCGAGCAAACTGAACGGAACCAGCGAAAGTATTACGGCGATCGTGCGGAAAAGGAGCATGGGGCAATGATTGTAACCGTTCGGCGCCGGCAAAATACTGCAAGCACCGAACCCAAAAGCCGATAAAAGGACTGTCGCGTCAGACGGATGCGTGCTTTAGACAGCGTGGGTGGCTTGCGTCGTTCGCGAAAACGTGCCGAAGAAGCCGATTTCGCATCAATTTAAAAAGAATTTTCGCGAAACCGCCAACAGCCGTTGACGATTTTGGTCCTCAACCGTAAATTCTCGCCTCCCTGAGAGGGAAACCTCGCTAAAGGTTCTGAGACACTTCCGCCGTCGGCCCATCTTGGTCACGGCAAACGTCTATCGGATGGCTGAGAGGCATTAATGCTTCTGAGTTTCCTAAAGCGGCCGAGACATTCTGTCTCACCAACGACGTTTCGATTGAAACGTTCTGCGGAAAGTAACTGTAAGTTCCACCTGTTTTGACGGATTACCCATCGTGTCCTCTGGCGCAAGCGAAGTCATTCGAATTCGTATGGAAGCATACGACCACTCGGTGCTCGACATCAGTGCTCAGGAGATCGTGGATACGGTCAAGCGAACGCACAGCGAGGTTCACGGTCCAATTCCGTTGCCGACGCGAATCGAGCGATACACGGTCCTGTCGGGTCCGTGCATCGACAAGAAGGCTCGTCAGCAGTACGAGATTCGGACCCACAAGCGTCTCATTGACATCGTCCAGGCGACTGCCAAGACAATCGAAGCTTTGAATAAGCTCAGTCTCCCGGCTGGTGTCGATATCAAGATCAAGGCGTCTGCTCGCTAGTGCTCTTGGTTCCCGCCTGGTGCGGTGGAGCATTTACAACTCCAAGTGGTTCGTTGCCGGTTTCCGAATGAATGGAAGCTTGGTCGATAACCCCAGTCTGCTGAAGGCTGACGGTTCGGCTCAGTAGTCCTTACAAATCCAACTCGATCGACAGGCGTCTTGCTTCAACGGCAAGGCGATATGAAATATGTCCCCATCAATCCTCGGCCGTAAAGTCGGGATGACTCAGATCTACCTCGAAGACGGAACGGCTGTGCCCGTGACGGTGGTTGAGGCTGGGCCGTGCCAGGTTCTGCAAGTGCGGGATATGGATCGTGACGGGTACGAGGCGATTCAGTTGGGATTTGGGGATAAGCCGCGTCGGCTGGCGTCGCGTGCAGAGCGTGGTCATGTTGCCCGCATCGAAAGCAAGCGAGGCAAGAAGCTTGCTGCCGGTGGCGTCGAGCTCGTGACCAAGGCCGATTGTGAGCCGAAGCGATTCATTCGCGAATTCCGTGGCAAGAGTGAGCTCGGTGTCGGTGCCGTGGTGACGGTCGAGGCATTCGCGGACGTCAAGAAGGTCGATGTGACGGGCACCAGCAAGGGGCGCGGCTTCTCGGGCGTTATGAAGCGTCACAACTTTGCGGGCCAACGTGCGACCCACGGTGTCAAGAAGTGTCACCGTCACCCAGGAAGTACGGGCATGAGTGCCTATCCAAGCCGCGTTGTCGCAGGCATGAAGATGGCTGGTCAGTACGGCAATACTCAGAAGACAGCTCGAAATTTGCAGCTCGTCCGCGTCGATGCGGAGAATAATCTGCTGTTGATTCGTGGTGCGGTTCCGGGCCCCAATGGCGGCTACATTACGATTCGTCAAACCAACAAAGTCGGTTAAGGGAACGCCACCATGGCAACATTGACTGTCTACAACATGTCCGGCAGCGAAGTCGGCAAGTATGAGATCGATACGGAGCAGATTGCCGATCGTGTCAGTAAGCAACTGATGCACGATGCAGTCGTGATGTATCAGGCCAACCTTCGTCAGGGATCGCACAGCGCGAAGACTCGGGCCGAGGTTAGCGGCAGCACCAAGAAGATGTATCGCCAGAAAGGCACGGGCAATGCGCGTGCGGGCAGCAGGCGTTCGCCCATTCGTCGCGGGGGCGGTTGTGCAAAGACGATTAAGCCACGCGATTACAGCTATCGGATGAACAAGAAGGCGGTTAAGCTCGCCACGCGAATGGCGATTCGGTCGAAAATCGACGACAATGAAGTCGTTGTGATTGACTCCCTCACCTTTGATGGTCCGAAGACCAAGGTCATGGCTGCGGTTCTCAAGGCGTTGGGCTTGGAGAACGTGACCACGTTGGTGGCAACAGCAGATTTGGACTTGATGGCTTACAAGAGTGGTCGCAATATCGGCGGTGTGGAAGTGCAGCCGGTTCGTGAGCTGAACGCGCTGTCGGTGCTCAAGCCCAAGCGGCTTCTCGTGACCCGAGACGCGCTCGACAAAATCAAAGACGGTAGCTTCAATGTGTTTGAAGCTGCTGCGTCGGCTTAATCTAACAAGATATATAGACTTTCGAGACAAATAACATGGCTCACATCAAACCGCCTGGCGACGTCGAGCGAACGATCAAGCTGGAGCCCCACCAGGTGCTGCTGCGTCCTTTGGTCACCGAAAAGGGTGTTCACCGTGCGTCGCGTAATAATCAGTACGCATTCGAGATTCATCGCGATGCAACAAAGATGGACGTTAAAAAAGCGGTCGAAGAGCTTTTTGATGTCAAGGTAGAGAAGGTTCGTACTCAGACTCGTAAGGGCAAGACGCGTCGTTATCGATTTCGCGTCGGGCGAACCAGCGATTGGAAGAAGGCGATTGTGCAGCTGGGTGAAGAACATCGCATCGATTTCTTCTAGGCCACATCTCCGAGGCCGCTAGCGGTCGTGCTGTTAGTGCCGTGATCGCGGTATCCATTTTTTTGAACATTGTTAAACTGCATAACTGAAAACTGATCCATGGGCATTCGAGTCTACAAGCCGACCAGCGCCGGACGCCGTAACGCGTCGGTTAGCGACTTCGCTGAGCTGACACCTGGCTACAAGCCAGAACGGAGCCTGTTGCGGCCTAATCGCAAGACGGGTGGGCGTAACAATCAAGGCAAGATCACGTCGCGTCACCGGGGCGGTGGTCACAAGCAAATGTACCGAGTGATCGACTTCAAGCGAAGTAAAGACGGGATCGTTGCTCGAATTGATTCGGTGCAGTATGATCCGAACCGGTCGGCTCGGATCGCGCTATTGAAGTACGAAGACGGCACGAAGAGTTATGTGATCGCGACCAACGGTTTGAAGGCTGGCGATAAGCTTCAGAACGGCCCGAATGCCTCGCCGACGGTTGGCAATTGCTTGCCCCTGAAGAATATCCCGTTGGGAACAGCGGTTTGTTGTATCGAGATGCGTCCTGGAGCTGGTGCTGAGTTGTGTCGATCGGCGGGTTCGCAGGCGACATTGATGGCACGTGAAGCTGATTGGGCCCAGTTGTCGTTGCCCAGCGGTGAAATTCGGAGAGTTCCGAGCAATTGTCGGGCTACCGTCGGCCAGGTCGGAAACAGTGATCACAGCAAGGTTGTGATCGGCAAGGCCGGTCGGATGCGTTGGTTGGGTTGGCGTCCGCATGTTCGTGGTACAGCCATGAATCCGATTGACCACCCGCACGGCGGTGGTGAGGGTCGAACCAAGGGTGGTCGTCACCCGGTGAGTCCTCAGGGCAAGAGTGCCAAGGGCGGTTCGACGCGTAAGCGGCGTAAGTCAAGTAACTCGGCGATTGTCCGTCGTCGTAAGAGTCGTCGTTACGGCCAGTTGAAATTGAAGTAGTGCTGGCACCGGTCGGTCCGGCACCAAAAGAATGGCGGTTGTTCCTCGGAATGGCTGTCGGAAAAAGTCAAATTGCCTTCGTTGGTAGCAGAATTTAGATGAGTCGAAGCAGTAAGAAAGGTCCACACGTCGATCCGAAGCTGTTCTTCAAGGTCCAGAAACAGGCCGAGATGAGCACCAGCGAACCGATCAAGACGTGGGCGCGAGCATGTACGATTGTTCCTGAGTTCGTGAACGTGACGTTCATGGTTCATGATGGTCGTAAGCATGTGAAAGTCTACGTGACGGAAGACATGGTCGGGCATAAGCTCGGCGAGTTCGCTCCGACTCGGACATTCAAGGGTCACGGCGGTAAGGGTGGCAAGAAATAATGGGTAAGTCAAACGCGGTCGTTGCGAAGTTTCGTGCTCACCACATGAGCGCCCGTATCAGCGCCCAAAAAGTGCGATTGGTTGCGGATCTGGTGCGGGGCATGTATGCCGACGAGGCGCTCGATACGCTCAAGTATCATCCTCAGCGTGGAGCTCGGATGATTGAGCAAGTCATCAAGAGTGCAGTGGGGAATGCTCAGGATCCTGACCAGAACAAGGGTCGCAGCCATCGGGTCGAAGAGTTGGTGGTGACTGAAATCCGTGTGGACGGGGGGCCGATGTTTAAGCGGATTCAACCCCACGCTCGCGGAATGGCGTTCATGATCAAGAAGCGGACGAGTCACATCCATGTGGGTCTGACACCCATCGACGAGATTTAGTCTTCGAGTTCGATCGTCGTTAGCGAAGGTTTGCTGGCGGCTCAAATATGCAAGTTCAACACATAACCCTGTAATGAGACGTCCCTGATGGGCCAAAAAGTCAATCCAATCGCCTTCCGCCTCGGTGTCACCCGCGGATGGATCAGTCGTTGGTATGCGTCGAAGCAGGATTTTGCCGAGTTGCTGGTGGAGGACCGCAAGGTTCGTAATTTCATCACCAAGCACCCCAAGAAGACCCAGTACAAGAACGCGGGAATTGACCGCATCGAAATTGAGCGGACTCGAGACGAAGTCCGTGTGATGTTGTATGTTGCTCGTCCTGGCTTGATCATTGGTAAAAAAGGCCAAGAGATCGAGATCTTGCAGGGTGAGTTGCAGAATTTGATTGGTCGTCGCGTCAACCTCAAGGTTGAAGAAGTCGGTCGGCCTGAGTTGCAAGCTCAGCTTGTGGCGGAAGATATTGCCCAACAGTTGGCGAAGCGATCGAGTTTCCGTCGGACCATGAAGCGCTCGCTTGAGCAAACTATGGATGCCGGTGCGAAGGGGATCAAGATCCAAATGGCGGGACGACTTGGCGGCGCCGAGATGGCACGCCGGGAAAAGGCGAGTGCGGGTTCGATTCCGTTGAGCACGTTGCAAGCAAAGATTGATTACGGATTCACTGAAGCGATGACGCCACAGGGGCACATCGGGATTCAGGTTTGGATACACCAAGGTACTTACGGAGACGACACCGATGGCGCTGATGCCCAAGCGGGTCAAGCATCGAAAAAGCCAAAGAGGTCGTATAAAAGGTAACGCGACTCGCGGCAACACGGTCGTTTTCGGCGACTTTGGTCTTCAATCCCTCGAAGCGGGTTGGATCAAGGCGACGACGATCGAAGCCGGTCGAATCGCGGGCCAGCAATACGTCCGTGGCGAAGGCAAACTTTACATCCGAATCTTCCCCGATAAGAGTGTCAGCAGTACGCCGCTGGAAACTCGGATGGGTAAGGGGAAGGGTGAACCAGATTACTGGTGCGCCGTCGTGCGTCCGGGAACCATCCTGTATGAATTGGGTGGGGTAACGGAGCAGCAAGCTAAGGTTTGTTTTGCTCGTTTAGCGAGTAAGATGCCGGTGGCTGTTCGATTTGTCGAACGCCGACCTGCGTAGTTGAAATTATCAAGCCCTCCATCATGTTCGCGTTAATCGGCATGGTGGTTGGTGAAAATGCCCGGCGATCGTCGCATTTGGGCTAGTTTATCTCAGTTAGATACATCAAAAGTGACGACGACGGCCAGAGAAAATGACCAAGTCCAGTGAACTCCGTGAAATGAGCGACGAACAGCTCGAAGCGACCGCTAAAGAAGCAGCCCATGGGTTGTTCAAGCTTCGCTTTCAAAGCCAGTCCGAGCGACTCAATACTCCCAGCGAAATTCGCAAGAACCGCCGTCTGATTGCTCGCATCAAGACGATCCAAACTGAGCGTCAGTTGGCGCAGAGCACCAAGTAACCAATCACTTCAATCGCGCACCAGCTACTATGCCAAAACGGATCGTTACCGGAATCGTGACCAGCGACAAGATGAGCAAGACTCGTCGTGTCGAGATCAATCGTCTGGTCAAACACACCAAGTACAAGAAATATGTTCGCAGACGCACCGTTTGCTATGCTCACGACGAGAACAACGAGTCGGGTGCTGGTGATCGTGTCGAGATCATCGAGTCGGAGCCGTTGAGCAAGCTCAAGCGATGGCGTTTGGTGCGAGTGCTCGAAAAGAGTACGGAAGTCGACGTCGCGGCTTTGAGGGCCGCGCACAAGAGTTCGGCTGAGGCCGAGACACTTGCCGCCGCACACGCTGGTGAGTCGAGTGAACCGACCCCAGGATGAACGGGTGGCGGCCACGGGTCGTCGATGTTTCGTCCAATTAAGAGCAAGCGTTTAATTCACCCCGTTAGTTTTTGCCGTCAACATGATCCAAACAGAATCTCGACTCGATGTCGCTGACAACACGGGTGCCCGTCAAGTGATGTGCATCAAGGTGCTCGGTGGTAGCCGCAAGCGTTACGCCGGTGTCGGTGATATCATCGTGTGCAGCGTAAAGACGGTGATCCCGGGTAGCGATGTGAAGAAAAAGGCGGTCGTGCGTGCGGTCATCGTGCGCACCAAGTACCCGACCCGTCGCGCCGATGGCAGCTACATTCGGTTCGATAGCAATGCCGTCGTCTTGATTGACAAGGACAAGTCTCCTCGTGGCACTCGGATCTTCGGTGCTGTGGGTCGCGAACTCCGCGACAAGAACTTCATGAAGATCGTGAGCCTGGCGAACGAAGTCGTTTGAGCCTGTAACCTGACACCTGATTAACTGAAGCCAGATTCAGCCATGTATTTTCGAATTGATGATGAAGTTGTCGTGATCGCCGGGGCCGACAAGGGTCACCGCGGTAAGATCCTGAAGATCGATCGTAAGAGCGACAAGGTGATTGTTGAGGGTGCTGCCCGTGTTTGGAAGCACGTTCGCAAGAGCCAGAAAAATCCCCAAGGCGGTCGTTTGAATAAAGAGATGCCGATTGCGGCGAGCAACGTGATGTTGGTTGATCCGTCCAATGGCGGACCGACTCGTATCGGTGTCCGCTTCCTGGCGGACGGTAGCAAAGAGCGGTTTGCGAAGAAGTCGGGAGTCAGCATTGGCAAAATCGCCCCTGCTCGACCTCAGCACGCGGCCAAGTAGTTTTCACAGCACATTAAGACCCAGTTTTCGCGTTTGAATTAGCGATGGCCGACAATAAAACACGTTTGCAGACCCACTACGACGAGAATGTCCGCAAGGCACTCCAGGAGCAGTACGGGTACACGAATCCTCACCGCATCCCGCGGTTGCAGAAGATTACCCTGAACATGGGTGTCGGTAGCGCGATCGGGGACAAAAAGGTTCTCGACTTGGCGAAGGACGTGATGACGGATATCACAGGCCAGAAGCCAGTGATCACGTTGGCTCGTAAGTCCATCGCGAACTTCAAGCTTCGCGAAGGAATGCCGATCGGTTGCATGGTGACGCTTCGTCGGCACCGGATGTACGAGTTCCTGGATCGGATGGTTTCGATCGTATTGCCGCGAGTTCGTGACTTTCGCGGAATCAATCGGAATGCGTTCGATGGACGTGGCAATTACACGCTCGGTTTGACGGAGTCGTTGGTGTTCCCCGAGTTGAACCCCGACAAATACACGCGTCCTCAGGGCATGAACATCTCGTTCGTGACGAGTGCTCGCACGAACGACGAAGCCCGGACGCTGTTGGAGTTGTTCGGGATGCCGTTCAAAGCTGACAAGAAAAAGACGGATGCGGCGTAGCCGACGTTCAGATTCAGATACCTACCAGTGATTCAGTGATCAATTCAATTAAAAGAGTGCCCCGTGGCAAGTAAAGCAAAGATCGCCAAGGCCCAACGAAAACCCAAGTTTAGCTCGCGTCAAGAGAACCGCTGTAAGTTCTGCGGTCGACCGCGTGCTGTGTACCGCAAGTTCGGCATCTGCCGTATTTGTTTCCGTCTCAATGCGAACATCGGGTTGATTCCCGGTGTGCGTAAGGCCAGTTGGTGATTTGAAAGTTAGCGGAGCCCACAAGCCATGATGACCGACCCAATCGCCGACATGTTGACCCGAATTCGCAATGCGGTTCGCGTGGAACGGCCCTATGTAGACATCCCGACGAGCCGCGTAAAACGTGGTATCGCTGACGTGCTCAAGCGCGAAGGCTTCATCTGGGATTGGAAAGATGTTGAAGCTGAACCGGTCGCAGATTTGCGTATCGAGTTGAAGTACGGCCCCAACGGTGAGCGTGTGATCCAGCAGATCAAGCGTCTCAGCAAGCCAGGCCGCCGCGTTTACAGTCACAGCAAGGAACTCAAGCCCGTGCTCGGTGGGATGGGTATTTGCATCATTAGCAGCAGCCGAGGCGTGATCAGTGATCGCGAAGCACGACGCGATAACGTCGGCGGCGAAGTTCTGTGTGAGGTTACTTAATCATGAGTCGTGTTGGAAAGAAGCCGGTAACGATTCATGGCGTGGCGAAAGTCTCGGTCAACGGTCGGATGATCGAGATCGAGGGACCCAAGGGTAAACTCGCTTACGAGCATCGGCCTGAGGTCTCGGTCGAAGTCAACGAGTCGGGCAGCGAAGTGGCGGTGAGCCGCGGCAACGATGAGCGTCAGGCTCGTGCGTTCCATGGTTTGACGCGTGCGTTGATCGCGAACATGTGCGAAGGCGTGACCAAGGGTTACGAGAAGAAGCTCGAGATTGTGGGCGTCGGTTATCTGGCTGCGATCCAGGGGGATGTGATTCAGTTGCGGGTGGGTTATGCCAATGAGCTGCATCGCAAGATTCCTTCGGAATTGAAGGTCACATGCCCAGACCAAACCCACATCGTCATTCAAGGTTGCGATAAGCAGATGGTCGGCCAGTTTGCGGCCGAATTGCGATCGCTTCGTAAGCCGGAGCCCTACAAGGGTAAGGGCGTTCGCTACCAGGGCGAGCAAGTCAAGATCAAGCCTGGCAAGAGTGCCACCAAGTAGTAGCGGTAGACAACGATGGATAAGAACAAGAAACTTTCGAAACAGCGGGTGCGTCGCCGTAATCACGTGCGAAATCGCCTGCGTGGGACTGCTGACCAACCTCGCTTGTGCGTGCACCGGTCGCTCAAACATTTCTCTTGCCAATTGATCGATGATTTGGCGGGGCGTACCTTGGTAAGCGTGAGCACCAAGGACTCTGCCGTTAATTTGTCGAGCCCAGACAATTGCGTGGGTGCCGCTGAGATTGGTAAGATGGTCGCCGAGAAGGCAACAGCCGCAGGCATCACACGGGTGAAGCTGGATCGTGGTCACAACAAGTATCACGGTCGGGTGAAGGCGTTCGCGGATGCCGCACGCGAAGCTGGCCTCCAGTTCTAGAAATCATCGCGGCTGCAGAGCCGCTCATCAAGCATTTTGAGATCCCGTTAGGATAGAGCATGAGTAGCGGACAACGAAAATCACGTGGCAAGAATGAAGACAACCCGCTCGAGGGTGGTCTTCTTGATCGTGTCGTTAAGATCAAACGCTGTGCGGCAGTGGTTAAGGGCGGTCGACGTTTCAGTTTCGCTGCGATGGTCGTTGTTGGCGATGGAAACGGCCGCGTCGGATGGGGCTACGGTAAGGCCAATGAGGTTCCGCCGAGCGTTGCGAAAGCCCAGAAGCAAGCCAGTCGAAGCATGATTAACGTGCCCGTTGTCAAGGGTTCGATTCCTCACCAGGTGTGGGGTAAGTTTGGTGCTGCGAAGGTCTTGTTGATTCCCGCCGGTGCCGGTACGGGAATCATCGCCGGGCAAGCGGTGCGTGCTGTTTGCGAGGCGTGTGGATTGCACGACATTTTAACAAAGTCCTACGGCACCAATAATCCGGTGACGCTGGTCAAGGCCACCATCGACGCGCTGTCCAAGCTTCGAACCCGCGAGCAAGTCGCGGCCCTTCGTGGTTTTGAGAACGAAGAGATGATGGTGAACTAGGTACGAGATTCGAACCGCGGGATGGTTTGCATGCCCGTTTCTACATACACATTTGATCAATCGGTTTTCTGATGAACCTCAACGACGTCCACCGTGGCATTACTAAACATCGCAAGCGTAAGCGCATCGGTCGCGGCGTCGGCAGCGGCACGGGCAAAACGTCGGGTCGTGGTCACAAGGGTGCGGCGAGTCGTAGCGGTTACAGTCGCAGCCCCAGCTTTACTGGCCAAATTCCGATGTTTCGTCGGATTCCGAAGCGTGGTTTTAACAACCGCTGGGCATTGACCATTTTTGCTGTCAACGTTGGACAGATTTCTGAGGCGTACGAAGTTGGCGAAGAAGTGACGATTGAGTCGCTGGCGGCCAAGGGTTTGGCCAAGGGCGTCTTTGACGAGCTCAAGATTTTGGGTGAGGGAGACGTGACCAAGAAGTTGAGTGTTTCGGCGCATCGATTTAGCAAGTCAGCTGAGGAAAAGATCGCTGCCGCTGGTGGCACCGTGACCAAGTTGCCGGGACGACGTACTCCCGATGAGCGCGTCGCCGCACTTAAGTCCGAAGCCAAGGTTTAGGCTGGATTCCAGGCTCGCTGGGGCCGTGCGTTTTTGATTGCGGTTCGCTGAGGGCACGTTCGACCTTCCAAGTTCGGGACGGTCGTGAAGAGTGAAAAAGTATTGAAGATGGTAAGCCGCGTTGGTGGCGACGTTGCAATGGAGTCATTGCGGTCGCGGGCAGCGCGGTTTTTGTTTTGGCGGATGTGGTTTGTCAGCGACCAAGACGGTCTCGCGGCGATTCCTCGGACGCGTTAGACTTCCCGAAAACGCTTGGTGATGTTGTCCGTCATCGAGCAACCCGCTGTATTGCGAGTGACACGCGATTGCCGTGTTGTCGAAACGGACGGGGCCGTTCGTGATGGACGGATTAGCCAACGGACTGTATGGGACTCGGTTAGACCAATGTTTGAAAAGCTTCGCATCATTTTTTCGATCCCAGAACTTCGCAAGAAGGTGCTGTTGACGATCGGATTACTCGCGGTTTATCGGATCGGGTTTCACATCCCGTTGCCGATGATCGCGACCAATATGGACGAGTCGGGTGGCGGTGGTGCCGCCGATTTTTTTGAGAAGGTCAGCGTTTTTGCCGCGAGCGATCTTCGTCAAGCGACAATTTTCGGATTGGGCATCATGCCCTACATCTCGGCATCGATCATTTTTCAATTGCTTGGTAGCGTCTATACGCCGCTCGAGGAGTTGAAGAAGGAAGGTGAAGCGGGACGGAAGAAGCTCAATGAGTACACCCGCTACCTGACCGTTTTCATTTGCGTGATCCAGAGCTACATGTACCTGCGGTTCATGTTGATGTCTGGTGGATCAACGGGTTATGGAAACATCAATCCGAACTTTCTGAATTCGGATGGTACGGGTTTGTACCTGGGTTGGCAGCTTGTCGCCGTGCTCGTGATGACGTGCGGGACGGTGTTCTTGATGTGGCTTGGCGAACAAATCGACGAGTATGGAATTGGGAACGGGATCAGTTTGTTGATCATGGCTGGGATTTTGGCTCAGATGCCCAAGGCGTTGTATGAGCTCGTTCGAAATATGAAGGTCGAGTTGGTCGGGTTGCAGCGAGGTCAGGTTGGCGTAGAGACGCTGATTTTGCTGGTGCTGTTGTTTGTCGGTGTCGTCTTTGGCGTCGTCTTCATCACGTTGGGGCAACGCAAGATTCCGACTCAATCGGCGAAGTTCACTCGGGGTCGGCGAGTTTTTGGCGGGACGCGTCAGTTCTTGCCGTTGCGGATCAATCAAGCCGGGGTGATGCCGATTATCTTTGCCAGCAGTTTGCTGATGATTCCAGGAATGCTGCTCGGGGCTTTGGCGTTGTATGCTCCGGCGGTAAGCATGGTATTCAATGGGTTGAACTTGATGTCGCTGACGCTCAATGATCAATCGTCTTACTTCTTCAACATGCTTTACGTAGCGTTGATTTTCTTCTTCTGTTATTTCTGGACCGCGATCACGTTCAATCCGAAGGAAATGTCGGATAACCTGAAGGAGAGCGGCACGTTCATTCCGGGTTATCGGCCAGGGAAGCGGACGACGGACTATTTGGAGAAGGTCATGGTTCGCATCACGTATGTGGGTGCCGCATTCTTGTCGATTGTCGCGATCGTACCCACCATCGTTTACGGTTCGCTCGGTGTTCCCTATGCGATTGCCGGTTTCTACGGGGGCACGGGGTTGCTGATTGCCGTGAGTGTGGCTTTTGACTTGGTGCAAAAAATTGATAGCCACTTGGTGATGCGCAACTACCGTGGTTTGCTCGAGGGTGCTGGCGGCGGAACGACTCCGGTCGTTTAAGCTTGGCCAGATGGGTTAGCGACGGAGGTGTGTTCGATGCGAATCGTGTTCATCGGACCGCCTGGTGCTGGCAAAGGCACTCAGTGCAAGCGGTTGGCTCAGTGGTTGAAGATTCCTCACCTGTCCACGGGTGAGATGTTGCGAGCGACACGGGGCGATTCGGCGTTGGGACGTTTAGTGTCCAGCTTCATCGATGGCGGTCGGTTGGCTCCCGATTACCTCGTCATGCGCATTGTTGTCAAGCGATTGAGCGAAGCCGATTGTGCATCCGGTTGCTTGTTCGACGGTTTCCCGCGAACCATCAACCAAGCCCAGATGCTTGATGAGTATTTGGATCAACGTGATGATCGGCTGGACTTGGTTATCGATTTGCAGGCGCAGCAGGAAGTGTTGGTGGCTCGGATGCTCAAGCGTGCCGAGGTGGAGCATCGTGATGATGACACGGCGGAGACGATTTCCGCGAGATTGCGAGTGTTCTACACGCAAACCGCTCCCTTGCTCGATCATTACCAGGGTCATGGGATTGTGCGATCGGTGAATGCGATTGCCACTCCCGACGAGGTCTTTGCCCAAATTCAGGGGTTCGTGAGCGAGATCCGAGCATAGCAACTCCGGGATCGACTTCCTACAATTAGTGAGCGTCTTGCGGCTTCTCGCAGACGCGCTTGATTGCAGGTTCCCCAGGAATTGCCGTGCATTTTTACCGTGTTTTGATCGTTACGGGTGTGGTGACGCTGTCGGTTTTCGGCGGTGCTGATGACCACTCACTTTTTGCTCAGGGTTTTCTGCAGCCGGGCAATAGCGGTCAGCAATCGGGGCGGTTCATTGAACCGCCACGCAGTGTCGCTCAGCAATTGCGAGAAGCGGAGCGTTCCATTGCGGAGCAGCGTTATAGCGATGCCGTCGTCCGGCTCGGCGACTTGCTCCAACGTGATGCGGTCGAGGCTGAAGAAGGCGAGGCGGGAGGACAGGATTATTTCGTCGATATTCAAAGCGACGGGGGGCCGGGGCTCGTTCGAGAAAGTTTGCTGCGTCGGGCGCGGCGATTGATTGGCGAGTTACCACCGCAAGGCTTTGGAATGTACGAGTTGCGCTACGGCCCCCTCGCTCGCAAAGTCTTGGATGATGCGGCAAAGACGCGTGATTGGACTTCGGTCGAGTTGGTTCGGCGTCAGTACTTTCATACCGAGGCTGGATACGAGGCATCCCTGTTGTTGGCCCAGCGAGAGTGGTTGCTGGGACGACCCCTGGCGACATATCTGTTGCTTGAGGAGGTGATGGCAAGTCCTGTTGCTCGTCAGCGTTTCGGGACGCCGCTGGAAACGCTCTATGCTTCCGCAGCCGTGATTGCGGGCCAGGACGCGACATTGGCGAGCAAGGCCACTCCGGCGGATTGGGTGGATCAATACGCTCATGGTTCGAATTCGCATCCGTCGGATGCCGGGGTACGATCGGACAGGGATTACAAGTGGCTCGGCGGGTCGGCCTCACGCAATGGCGGCGATACGGGCGAGATGCCCCTGGCCAATCCGCGTTGGCGAGTCGAGACCACCGCGAGTTCGCGGCAGGAGAGAACGCTGCGTCAGCGATCTGAAGAGATGGCGACGCGGGGCGATTTACCGCCGCCGAGTTTTATGCCGCTCAAAGTGGGCGACCAATTATTGATGCGGACGACCGAGCGGTTGGTGGGAATCGATTACCGAACGGGCAAAAGAGTTTGGGAGTACCCGTGGTATTCTGCGTATGAAGGTTTTGACGAGGACGAGGAGTCATTCGATGCGATTCCCGGCGAAGAGGGCCCCGGCGATCTGCTCAGCCAACGGGTTTGGAACGATTTGCCGTTCGGACAAATGTCGAGTGACGGAGAGCGTGTGTTTGTGCTCGACGATCTCGGCGCGGTCGAGATGGCAAACTTCAGTCGGATCATGCCGTTGCAGGGTGCGCGGCCAGCCGATTCAGGTCGCAACTCGCTCGTGGCACTGGATCTCAAAACCCAAGGCAAGTTGCTCTGGCAAATCGGCAGCAGCGAGGAGCAGGCATCTGCGTTCTCGGATGCCTTCTTCCTCGGTGCTCCATTGCCACTGGACGGTCGTTTGTATGTGATGATCGAAGTCGCCGGTGACTTATGTCTTTCGTGTTTGGATCCCCGAACCGGCGATGAGCTTTGGCGCCAACAACTGGTGGCGATCGAGAGTGGCGGGATTGAGATCGATCCGGTTCGCCGTGTGGCTGGTGCGATGCCGACCTATCACTGCGGGGTGCTGATTTGTCCCACGGGTGCGGGCGCCGTTGTTGCCGTCGATTTGGTGGATCGAGTTTTGCGTTGGGGTCGGACGTACGAACGGAATGTCGAGCAAGCGAACAGTTTATACAACGGCGGCGGCCTCGACCAATCACAGCTCATGAAACGCTGGTATGACGGAGCGGCGATCGCGGTCGACGATTGCGTGTTGATGACACCGATCGAGTCGGATCGTTTGTTCGCTCTCAGTTTGTTAACCGGCGAAGAAAAGTTTTCAGAGAAGCCACGGATCAAGATGCGCTACCTGGCGGGTGTCCGCGCTGGGAAAATTGTGATCGTGGGATCGAACCAGGTTCGTGCTCTCGACTTGCAGACGGGTGAATCGGTGTGGTCGACACCGTCGGATTGGTTGACGGCGGGCCAGCAGGTCAGCGGTGTTGGAGTGTTTGGCGAGGGTGACTACTTGGTGCCAACGACTAGCAACCAACTGGTTCGTTTGTCGCTCGCGAACGGCAGTGTGCTTGAGCGACGGAGCACCCGATTTCCGCTCGGTAATCTGATTGCATCGGCGGGCGAGTTGATCTCACAAAGTCCGACGTTGCTGTCGGTGGCGTTTGGGGAACAGTCACTCGAACCGATCGTGAATTCGATGCTCAAAGCTGATCCCGGCAACTTCGAGGCGATGGTTCGCAAGGCCGAATTGCTGATTCAAAGCGGTGATCGTGAACAAGCCTTGGAGTATCTCGCCAAGGCTCGTGAGATTGATCCCGAGAGTGACGAAGTTCACGTTTTGTCGATCTCCGCGATGCTCGGATCCTTGCGTGAAAATCCCGAAATGGAGGGACCCATCGTCGATTTGCTCGAGGGGTTGATCGATCGATCGCGGGAGCGAATCGAGCTGCTTTCGTTGCGCGTGCAAGCGGGATTGGCCAAGCAATCCTTTGTCGCCGCGGCGCGGTTGCTGATCAAGATGTCCGAGGAAGTTCGCTTGGAGGCTGCGCGGGATGAAGTCGACTTGGTGGCGATGACGGATCCGAGTCGCCAGTGCAAGCTCGACTGTTGGATCGACGCGAGTATGAATCGCGCCTACAGCGGTGGAGCAGCGGAAGATCGTGCCGCGATTGATGCATTGGTGGACGCGAGTTGGTCGTCGCTGGGCGATGCATCGAGCGGAGTCCTGAGTCGCGTGATTCGACATTTTGGAAGTACGCGAAGTGTCTCCGCGTTGCGCAGGACATTGGCGAAACGATTGCTGATGGAAGACGGGATGCTGCGGGCGGAGCGTCTCGCCTTGGGGACTGGCGGATGGTCACAACACGCGCTCCGACAATTGCCCAGCGAGCAACTGGAAACCGTTCTCGAAGCGTCCCTCGGCGGAAACTTCATTCACAATGCGTTCGAGGCGGTGGACGCGATGGACTACGAAGCCCTTGTAAAAGCGCAACCCGAACGCGCCGCCGAGTTGACGGCGATCCGAACACTTCCGCTCTCCGATCACAACCACCAATGGCCCGCCCCCGTGAGTTTGACGTGGGAAGAGCTGCAGCGAAATAATCCTCGCACGATGACAGCGTTCTATCAATCGATCGCGCCGACGACGGTCACCGGTGGTCCCGAGTTTGAGGGTTGGAAGCTGGTCAGTGAGTTTCAGAACCCGATCGCGTTTCGAAATCGGGATGGCCAGCTTCGGGGTGTGCCACTCGGAGGCATGAATCGACGTGATGAAGACGAGAAGGAAGCAATCATCAATGGTGCCGTCGCTGTCGTGGTGACGACCAGTGAGTTGATCGGCATCGATTTGTACGAGCTCGCCAAAGGCTCCGGTGAGTCGGTCCTGTGGCGACGCGATTGGGCTGGCGAGGGTGGCGGAAGTGCGAAGCGACGCAGCCAGACAACTCCGCTCGGTGACATCGTTTATCGCTATGTCATGAACTCGCCCACCGCCCAAACTTCGACGGCCGAGTTTCGCGTCGGGCCAATCCTTGGGGATCGGGTCATCATGATGCAGGGCGGTGAGTTGGTGGCGTTGGATCTATTTACATCCGAGCCACTGTGGAGAAACTCCAATGCGCCGCGCGGTGGAACAATCCTCTCGGACGGCCGCCGGGTGCTCGTCATTTCTCCCGACTCCGGCGAAGTCGTCTCGTTCGACGCGTTGGACGGGGCCAAGCTGGCAACTCGGCAATGGACTCACGGGGAGATTTGGGCGGCTCAAGACCGATTCGTGCTCAGCTACACCCAGCCGGATGCGAACCGGAAAACGACGCTGCGTTTGGTGAACGTGTTCGAGGATCAGGTCGTTCAGGAGCTAACGACTGACGCCGCCAATCGTGGCACCGACAGCATCGACGCTTCATTCGGTCGTGTGATCGATGGTCGCTACCTCGTGGTGCTGAGTAATCAAGGTAAGTTGTGGTTGTGGGACATTCGCCAGGGGATTGAGATTGGCCGCGCCGAGCTACCGGTGATGAAAGACGAAGATGGTAACGATGACTTGCGCGGTATCCGTGCGATGATGCTCGAGGACCAATTGCTCGTCTTGCCACAGCGCGTTTCAGCAGGCGGATCGCGCAGCATCGGAAGGGATACGAATACGACATCCACGTCGCAACGTCATCAAACGACTCACGCCGTTCATGCGATCTCGCTCAAGGATGCTTCGATCCGGTGGAGTTTCGATGACGGTTCGGCGTGGGGCGTGACGCTGCATCAGCCGGCCGCGACGCCGATCTTAATGCTCTGTCGTAGCCATACCCTCAATAACATCCCCGGCGTATCACGAACACGGACCTTGGATGTCGTCTCGCTCGATGTTCGTGACGGCAAATCGGTGGAAGAGCGACTGGGCCGCCAGGTTCAACCCCAGAGCAACGAGATCGAAACGCTCGTCGTTGTCCAACCGCGCAGTGACCGCGTCATTGTCCACATTGGTAACGACATGCTCACCTACAACTTTGGAGAAATCACCTCGCAACCCGCCGTGGAGGAAGACGTGAACGAGGACGAGTGACGTTTTGCTTTTTTCTTTGCGAGTTTCAAGTTTTTCTTGAAACTCCGTTTCTGCTTTGACCAGACGTGTCAACGTGCCTGGCGATGATTCCTTTGTCGCCGGGTAACTCAGCACGACGACGAATCAAACTCAGCAGTAACGTTTCAAGGAAGGAAGCCAGCATGTCCAAATTTTATGTTCAGTGTGGTCCCGTTCGCACCGTCTTGACCGCCGATTCGACTGAGCAAGCCGCGTTCGCCGCGATGGACAAAGCACTCGGCATTCACTTGTGGATCTACGACGACGAAGGTCTTAGCGAAGCGGATTGCCGCGACCACTTGATGCTCGAAGCGCTGTTGTACTTGGACCCCTCGATCCGGGTGAGTGAGCAGGGGTTCGATCGCGATGATGCCGTTATCCAAGGCACGCCCGAGTTCATCGATCGCTGGCACAAGTTGATGGTCGGCATGAGTCGGTTGTTCGTCGCCGCCGGATTGCCGCCACGTCCAATGACCGCGGTCGCCGGGATCGTCCCAGCGACATCGGTGGCACCTCGATTGCCGCGGTAATGCGCAGTTTACCGGTGCGATGCGTTCGTCGATCGCTTGGGCAATGACGTTTACGGACGCAAACTGATCAGATTGCGGCTGCCCAGATGGTCGACGGACTTTTGCAGCACCGCGTCTTCGGTATCGAGAGTGACTTCACCGTGCTCACTCGGTCGACCGGCGATCGAGGTGGATTCGACTTGGACATGCGGAGTGACGCCGTTGAAGCTGATCGAGCGACCGCTCGGCGAGTAGAACTTGGCAGTGGTCAAACACAGACCAAACTTGGCACTTTGCATGGGGAAGATTCCCTGCACGCTGCCCTTGCCGTAACTCGTTTCGCCAATAATCGTGCCACGTCCACTATCGGAAATTGCACCCGCAAAAATCTCACTCGCACTCGCGCTGTCACGATCCACGAGAACCACGAGGGGAATGTCCCAGGTATTGGGACGGTGTGCCGCGTAGTCAAAATTCTCACGAGGGTTGCGACCGCGGGTGGTCAAGATTCGGCCGCTGCTCATGAATCGATCGGCGACTTCGACGGCGGCGGTCAGCAAGCCACCGGGGTTACCGCGAACGTCGATAATCAACGATCGCATGCCGTCACGGTGCAAGTTCCAAAGCTCTCGCTCAATATCACGAGTCGTGGTCTTTTGAAAGTTCGTCAAGCGAAAGTAAGCGACGCCGGCGGCGGCATCGACAAAGTGAACGTTCTCGACACAAGGCACTTCGACGCGACGTCGCGGGACTTGCATTTCGCGCGTTTTGCCTTGAGCGTTGGCCAAGGTGACGGAGACCAAACTATTCTCGGGACCACGAAGTAAATCGGCGACAAAGTCGGGCTCAGCGACATCGGTACGGGTCCCGTCAACCGCGATGATGCTCTCGCCAGCAAGCATGCCGGCTTCATCGGCAGGCCCGCCCGGGATGACCGATAAAATTTGAAGCCGCTTTTCGAGTGACTTCAGCTCGATGCCCAAACCGACGAAGTTGCCTGCGATGTTTGACATCATTTCATCGAGTTGATTGCCGGAGAGCAGTCGCGTGTAAGGGTCAAGCGTCGATACCGCACCGCTCAAGAACTCGAGGGTGGTGGCGGTGCCCGACAGTCCAATCTCTTCGGCTGCGAGGTTGGCGATGAAGGCGACATTGGCACGCAAATCGAAACGAGTCGCGGTGCTCCGATCCGCCAATTTGCGATGGACCGTCATGCGAAACTTTTCGACGGCGACGGGGTCAGCGGTCGGCAGGACGCGGTCGACAAACGCTTTCTCGGTGAGCGCAATTTCGAGTGCCGCGGTCCCGTGCAGTAGCACGCGCGACCAGTCGACCGCATCAACGTAGTGCGTTTGAAGATTCGCGAGGATTTCGGAATACAGGTCCAAGCTCGCGGCCGTATCGAGTTCCCGAACCGATTTGAGAAAACTCTGGTCTTGGTACCGTCGATTGACGTCATAGTGCAAGCGGCTGATCAGCAACCGTTGGTAGAGCGATTTGCTCTCGGGGTGCAATCGGCTTTCGGTCTCGTAGTGCCGCACGGCGTCGGCCCACGACTTTTCGTTTTCGAGCTCGATGCCTTGATCGAGTGCGTCCTGTTCACTTTGAATCGGGTTCTTGGACGCCATCGCGGGCGTGGCGATCTCGGCCCGAGCATCGATCTGGGCGAAACCAATCACCGCGAAGAACAGCCACATCAATCCTTGGCGGGATCGTGAAGCGACGGGTCGGCCGGGAACTCGTACGAACAGAACCATGCGCAGTGTCCATCAGGAGCGTTTTTCAAGGGGGAGGTTCAATGGCTCGTCATTGACCGTCACCAACGACGGAAAAATCGTCAAACCAAACCTTGGCCGCATGAAAACGCTCAGCAGGAGCGGCCAGGGGAATATAGGTCACAAAGGGTGCCCGGTCAAAAAACCTCCGCGTCGACCTTCCGGCAAAATGCGAGTGACCTGTTCAATCCGCTTGGCGAATGTGCAGTCAATCGGTCTGGTCCGGTCGTCCGGCTTGGCGATCACTCAGCTACCGCGGGAGTGGGGTCGCAAATCCGGCAAAGTCGGCCGCTGGTGCGAATCCCATCGCAAGAATGACGACTTTAGCAAGTCGTCTTGGCGTCCTGAACAACGATAGACCGTGTCCACTCGCCGGACAACGAACTGGCAGCAACATTCCGGTTTCATGGCGGGTTTCATGACCAAGCCTGAACTCGGGTTTCGCAGTCTTACATTGACACCGTCGCACTCGGGTTTCTACCGTCGCATCCAGTGGGAAATTGTCTCGTCAAACTCCATCGCGGATGCGATGTCTTCAACTCGATGCATTTTCGGTCGATGTCGCAGCGAACCACGGGTTTGCCGCTATGTGCTGCGCCGTCCAAACGCATCGTGGACGAGCGTGCTGCTCGCATGCCTGTGCTTGCTCACCCTCACGTCGGCAAGTGGTTGCATTTCGACACGTTACCTATCGAGTCGATCCGTCCGCGAAAACGCGCTCGCCACACCGCTGCGGCTCGTGGGCATGCGTGGCCCCAAGATCAGCGACCGCACCTGGAATACACTGCTGCGGTACGGGCTTGACGATGAATACTCACGCGATGCCCGTGGTTGCTTCACGCAAATTCGACAACTGATCAATGACACAC